>CAUTGQ010000114.1:0-3766 GCA_963538075.1 uncultured Atopobiaceae bacterium | reverse complement strand
AGCTGCCTTTGCCGCTTCTTTAAGCCTATCAACTGACAAATGCGTATACACCTGTGTAGTTGAAAGTGATTCATGACCTAAAAGTTCCTGCACAACACGAAGATCTGCTCCACCACCAAGAAGTTCTGTAGCGTATGTATGTCTCATAGCATGCGGCGAGAGTGAGCTATCTAGTCCTGCAGCCGTTAGATACGACGAGAAAACCTTGCGCAAAGAATCCGCGCTCATAGTATTTCCTCTTACGGAAATAAAAAGAGCCGAATGTGCACGGCCCGCTTTATCTTTCAACAAAAGCGTAGGTCGAGAAGACCTAAGGTACTTTTTAAGCCACTCGATAGCAGACTCATAGAGCGGAACAATCCTCTCTTTAGAACCTTTACCAAAGAGACGCACTGTTCCATTTTGCAAATCAACCTGTTCAAGCTTGAGAGACGCCACCTCAGAAATACGAGCTCCTGTTGCATACAAAAACTCAAGAAATGCTCTATCTCTAAGACCTACCGCAGTTGAAATATCACATGATTCCAAAAGCTTATTTACATCGGAATCAGTCATAGTATGTGGAAGATTTCGTGGCGCTCGAGGATTGCTCAGTGAAAGAGCTGGGTCTGTGGCAATCAGTTTTTCTCGCTGCATCCATTTGTAAAAACCCCGCAACGCAGATAAATGCCTATTTAGTGTTTTTGCTGAATATTGAGCCTGTTTGAGATAGGCCAAATAGAGACGAAGGCTTCTGTGATCAACCCGAGTTACCGCAACACCTTCCCTACTACACCACTGCTCAAATGCCAAAAGATCAGTCTGATATGACCTTAGGGTATTCTCGGAGAGATTCCTGACCTTACTGAGATACTCAATAAATTGTTCAACGTGACTACCCTGCTCTTTTGAAATAGCCACGTTAATCACTCTTCATGCAATCAAAAAGTTCCTGACGAGAAGAGATGTAGTTATCAAAGTCATTATGAGCACGCTCTGCCATCTTTTGACGGCGCTCGTCTTTTCTTTTGATATACTCATCCAGTGGCTCAAAAATTCCAAAGTTAACATGCATGGGCTGATAATCTTTGGTGTTTTGGTTTGTTGCATAACCCACAAGAGAGCCAAACGAAGTGGTCAAAGGAAGCCTGACTTCCTCTTTGCCTAACAGACGAGCATACATGTTTAGTGCAGCAAGCAATCCAGATGCTATAGCCTCAACATAGCCTTCTGTACCCGTAATTTGACCTGCAAGAATAGTAGAAGTTCCCGGAATTCCAAACGAACCATCAAGCGCGTGAGGAGAGTCAACAAAAGAGTTTCTGTGCATGACGCCGTAGCGAACAAACTCAGCGTTTTCCAACCCTGGGATGAGGGTAAATACGCGTTTTTGCTCTCCCCAGGTAAGATTTGTCTGAAAACCAACCAGATTAAATGCAGTCTTAGCCGCATTTTCTGCACGAAGCTGAACTGTTGCCCAGGGGCGTTTACCCGTTCTGGGGTCAATAAGTCCTACTGGCTTTAAAGCGCCAAATCTAATGGAATCATGTCCTGTTCTTGCCACTTCCTCAATAGGCTGACAAGCTTGAAATAAATCAGACTGCTCAAAATCGTGACCAATAAAACGCTTAGCTGCAAGTAACTCATCAACAAATGTGTCGTATTCCTCTTTATTCATGGGGCAATTGAGGTAATCACCAATTCCCAAGTCCTCATAACGAGATTGAGAGAATGCAATTGAATGGTCAATTGATTCATAAGACACAATAGGCGCTGCTGCATCAAAAAACGACATTCTGTTAGTTCCAACACGCTTAGAAATTGCTTCGTACAAGCTATCTGAGCACAGTGGTCCTGTAGCAATAACTGTTGGCTCATCAGATAACTCCGTGACCTCTGCATGAGTTACCGAAATGTTAGGATGATTTCTGATCTGCTCAGTAACGGCCTTTGAAAACTCCTCTCTATTGACCGCAAGCGCGCCGCCCGCAGGAACAGAGTTTTCTTCTGCAATACGAAGCAGAAAACTACCCATCTTTTTAAGCTCAGACTTTAAAATTCCAGCTGCAGAATCTTCCTTAGTAGACTTCAGAGAGTTGGAACAGACCAGCTCAGCAAACATATCTGTGTGGTGTGCTGGAGAAGAAACAACAGGGCGCTGCTCAATGAGCTCTACAGAAACACCACGTGAAGCAAGCTGTAAAGCACATTCGCTTCCAGCTAAACCAGCGCCAACTACAGTAACTTTTTGTGTCATTGTTCACCTATCACACACTACGAATCCAAATAAAACTCTTTAGAAGGAGTATACCTTCCATCCGGTAATCTTTTTACCATTCCACGAGCTTCATAATCAGTAAGAGAATTTAGCACGGTAAGTACGTTTTCTGATAGCCTCCATGCAAGCTCTTCTGGTCTTGAAGGAGAAGCAATAAGTGCAGAAAAAAGTGGTGTTAACTTCTTATCTTGCTTCATTTGTTCCTGAACTAGGCAATCAAAATCTAATGAAATTGCAATACCTAACGATGTCTCATCAGGAATAATTTGAGCCCCTTCAGAGATGAGTCTATTCGTACCTGCAGAGGCTGGAGAGAAGATAGACCCGGGTATTGCATAAATAGTTTTACCAAGAGAGTTGGCAAACTCAGCAGTGCTCATGGTGCCTGAACAAAGCCCTGCTTCCGTTACCAAAAGCACTTTACCTAATGCTGCAATAACCGCATTTCTTCTAGGAAAAGCATAGCGTCTAGGAGGCGTTCCCCACCTGTCTAAAGAAATGACTGCTCCCCTTCCTTCTCGCGCTGCTTCAAAAAGCTCTGCAGAAGTAGTTGGGTAGGTCACGTCTGCACCACAGCCAGCCACTACAACAGTCTTTCCACCAGCATTAAGAGAAGCCATACCCGCCATATAATCGCAGCCAAGGGCTCCGCCAGATACCACCACAATATTGTTATCAGCGGCGCATCTGCCAGCCATTTCTGCAATTGCCATGCCGTATGGAGTGGCTCTACGAGCCCCAATTACAGACATACAAGGTTGCTGCAAAACACTTCTATCCCCCATTCCATAGATAATTTCAGGCGGGTGGTTGAGCAGTAGCAATTCTTTTGGATAGTCCTCATCTTCTGATGAAATCTCCCATTTCTCCATTGCTACTCCAAAGAACGAGACCTATAGGCAACCGCCTCAGATACGTCGTCTTTTGTCACCTTTTCATGGTGAGCAATGTCTGCGATAGTCCTTGCAACCCTGCAGGTACGCGTTATTGCTCTACCTCCTAAATGAAGTCCACGAGCAAATCTATAAAGCAGCTGCAATGCCGATTCATCAAAGCTCTCCACGTACTTTTGGCGAGAAGTGCCATCTACTCCACGGGTTTCTCGCCAAGAAGCAAAGTCTCTGCCAGAGACAACAAGTGAGCGCATACCTGCTGAAGTGAGTCCTAGCTCACCTTGAATTACTCGATCAGAAGAAGGTCGGGCCACATCACACACAATATCTATTCGATCCATTAAAGGACCTCCAATTTTTGATTGATACGTAGAAATCTTTCCTGGAGAGCACTTGCAGGTATGAGTTTTATCTCCAAAGTATCCGCAGGGACAGGGATTAGCTGCAGCAATGAGTTGGAACTGAGAAGGAAACTTATAGATGCCATCCACTCGCGCAAGACGTACATATCCATCTTCGATTGGCTGACGTAAAACCTGCAGCGTATTAGAAGCAAACTCGGGCAGCTCATCTAAAAAGAGCACGCCTTTATGGGCAAGAGAAATTTCGCCTGGGA
>CAUTGQ010000113.1:0-3825 GCA_963538075.1 uncultured Atopobiaceae bacterium | reverse complement strand
CAAAATTTTTCTGATACAACACCTTCTGTATGTTTACTGACATATTCAATAGATTGTGAAAGTGTGAGACCTGATCCAAGAGCAACGGCGATTGTTCTAAAAATCGAAGGCATCATATGGGCGATTTCTAAAGCAGATTGATGCTTGGCATGTTCATATAGAAAATAAGGAACGAGAAATAACGAGAAAACACCGCAAAGCGTACCTATTGCAGACTCAAATAGAACACCAAGCAAGATGGATCCAGCTATGCCACTAATAAAAAACAGTACGAAAGCATCAGTGACTAAGGTAATCCCATATTTGTAAAGAAAACGATTACGTAGCTGCATTGATGTATAAGAAAAAGGTTCCCATTTGAGCAAGCGCTGGACAAAAGTGCTATTGCGTGCAAATTGAAAAAACTGAACTACATAACCTGTTACTCGTGCATTTATTTGAGAAACAGTTTTTTCCTCACCGTTGCATACAAGAGAATAAATAATTACTCCAAAAACACCTCCTGTGATTGTGGAAGTAAAGACATCCATGAAGTAACCTCCTTTTTATTGAGTATTCCTTCTTGTATTGCGCGATTGATAAAAGAAGGAATTTTTACAAAAAGCCAACTTCTTTTCTGCACGTCAAACGACACCACCTCTTGCACTTCAATTGATCCTGACGAAGACAAGGAAATTTCTGAAACGCTGGTCACATATCGTTTTCCATCAGGAAATCTTTGAGACATAACTATCAGATCAAGTGCAGTGGCAATCTGCTTTTCTATAATTTCTGCAGGTAAGTCCATTCCAAAACGAGCCATCAACACTAGGCGCAATATTGCCTCTTGAGCGGTTCCGGCATGCAATGTGGTTAAAGAACCGTCGTGACCTGTATTCATAGCCTGCAGCATATCAATGCACTCTTCACCTCTTACCTCTCCTACTACAATGCGATCTGGCCTCATTCGGAGCGCGTTTCTCACCAATGATCTAATGGTTATTTCTCCTGTTCCTTCTATTGAGGCGGGCCGAGCCTCTAGCCTGACAACATTTGGATGCGAATCGAACTTAAGCTCCGCTGAATCCTCAATAGTGACAATTCTTTCTGACTTTGAAATTTCACATGAAAGTGCATTTAAAAGCGTAGTCTTACCGGATCCTGTTCCTCCAACAACCGCGATTCCCTGTCTGCACTTCACAGCCCAAGACAAAAATCTTGCAAGCCATTGAGGCAATGATTTCATTTCCACTAGCCGGTCCAAAGAAGTAATTTTTCCGGTGAATCTTCGAATAGTTACTGAAGTACCATTCACCGCAACAGGACTTGCAACTGCATTAACACGGTCTCCATTCTCAAGTCGGGCGTCAACAATAGGACTTACCCTATCCAGCCTTCTTCCTAATGGAGACAAAATGCGATCCATAACAATCAAAATCTGCTCTTCAGAGTCAAAGACTGTTTTTGATTCAAATAGCTCGCCGTTTTTCTCGTAAAACAAGTTGTTGCAACCGTTAATCATGATTTCCGTAACATCTTTATCATTCAGTAGCGGCTGAATTGGACCAAGACCACATACTTCATTGATTACCTGTTCGATTGTTTCCTCATAGTCAACTGAACTAAAGAGCTCGTCCTTCTCTTCATTAACAATTGCCTCACAGGTAACTCTTAGTTCGTCTCTTACGCGATCGATATCACTGCCTGTTATAAGAGAAGAAACCGTAGAAAGTCCTAATCGAGAAACAAGTTTTTCTTTTAACTTTTTTCTAGCCTTCTGAAATACTTCTTTTTGGAGTAGTGAGTCATTCTCATCTTGCGCCTCAATTTGCTTAGCAACGCGTTCAAAGACAAGCATTAACCCACCTCCTTCCTCCTATTGAATAAGCTAAATGGCTTTTTCTCAGGAGCTACTTGTAGGGCAATCTGAGCCTCTCGCAGCTGTGGAAGAATACCCAGCTCGTTAAGGAAATGCGCAAGGACAAAAGAAACCGACTGCGCAAATGAAGTTTCCTCTTGTAACAACACGGAAAGCTTTCCTTGCTGAATAAGCTCCTGAAACCCTGGTCCGCCTTCAAAAATCCTAAACATCTTTGCTGCTTCAAGACCAATCTCTGCCTTTCCAATAGAAAAGTCCTGTTTAACCTTTGGATTTGCTTTGTTTTCAAGTCGGATAATGCGAGTTCTTGCCACTCCAAGACGCACTGCAAGTCCACTTACTTTTGCCAAAGAGTTAATGCACGTAAGAGGGTTCTCCGAAACAATAACCAGCCTATCTGCGCATTGTGCTGCCTGAGCATAACAATCTGTTGATGCCGTCGTAGTGTCTACAAGTACCAAATCAACCAAACCAGAAACAGCTTGGAGAAAATGACTCACGCAAGGAAAGAGAAGCTCTGCCATTTCAGGTTTTACACAAGGGCCAAAAAGATACAAATTTTTATGGACACAAGTTGCCTTTTCTAGAAGGTTCTCCTTTTCTGAAGGAACATCAGCGATAAGGTCAGAGAAGTCTTTTGGCTGCATAATTCCAAGCTTTTCAAACGCATTTCCATAAGACAGGTCAAGATCAATTAATGCAACTTTTAAACCCCAAGAAGAAGCAATCAGTGCCATAGAGGAAACAATTGTGGTTTTTCCCACTCCTCCTCTTCCTGAAGTGAACGTAAGGATTGGAGCTTTTAAAGTCTTATCAAGAGGAATAAGGGATTGTAGATAGGTATTCAGCTCTTGTATGCTGGCAACATAATCTGAAGCTTCTGGTAAAGGCTGAGAAAGCCTGTCAGCCCCATATGATTGATATCCTCTTCCAACCTTTACCAGATCTCCTAATTCCATAGGGTCAATTACTAAATCAACTCCTGCTTTAGCTGCTCTAGAACGAAGTGATCCGGAAGCTCCAGACCTTACCAGCACTACACAACGAGCATTTCCGTCTTTAACAATTGCAGCCGCTAGATTTATATCCGAAACATCGGAGCCAGTATTGCCAATTAACACCGAATAATCTTGAGGAGTTGAAGAGGCTACAATTGATCTAAGAGATGCTGCTGAATCGGCAAATTCACACCTATTGCTAATTCCCAAGTAGCCAAGAATGGCCCCAATCTCAACGCGCGCATCAAGGCCTACATACGAGATCCACTTTTCTAACATCACGCTTCACCTCCTAGGTTAGTAGACGAATCTGCTTGTAATGCACTGTCGCTGTTTTGGTCGGCTGTTGAAGAAGCACTGTTCTCTGGCTGTACTTCTTCACTTGCATCAGATGGGCTTGATTGATTTGTCGCGTCAGATAAATCTTTTGGATTTTCTTCTTCAACGTAAGAATTGTTGTGTAGTAAGTCCTGGGCATTAATCTTTGACCCCGGAAGAGTAAAGCGGAGTGTTCCTCGAGCGTATGCAGAAAGCACAGCAGGAACTTGTTCAGGAGTCAATCCAAGCGTTACGGAAGAAGAAGTGTAAAGAGTGCCCTCGGTATCATCTGACAAAACCGCGATATCCGAGGCAATACAGGTAATAAGAGAATCGGTGACCTCATACGCTGCAAGCTTTGTGCCAGCACTGAGCCTCTCAGCTAGTCCGTACTTCTCGCCATGGGAAATAGTGAGACCAACAAGATTTTCTGGAATAGAAATTTGAGAGGCAACTGATCGTAGATGAAGAGAAACAACAGGCATTCCAACTCCAATAACTGATGAAACCGTACGACCCATAACACTTTCTGGATTAGTAATTGCGCCTTCGGGAATCAAATCAGAAATCCAGCTTTTTATCTGGGTCTTAGAAGATGAGAGAGTTTCTCCCGGTTCTATTTGTTTTGTGGCCACCAGAATTGACGTGAGT
>CAUTGQ010000112.1:0-3857 GCA_963538075.1 uncultured Atopobiaceae bacterium | reverse complement strand
GATCTACACGTAAGGAGACACTCTTTCCCGACACGACGCTCTTCCGATCTGCAAATCCGGTTCCGCATAACATTGGTGCTCTTATTCAAGATTCATCAATCTGTGCCATTTTTACACTTGGTGGAACGGCAACAAAATTTTATAAGCGCTACACCGAGCAACAAACTGGTATTCCCGCACGTCAACTGCCCTCTACAAGTCCTGCTAATGCCCGTATGTCAGTTGATGATTTAGTGGGAGAATTTTCCATTATCAAAAAATTTACCAATTGTGAGTTGACAATATCCTAGTTGTGACTAGGATTATGCACATGCGAATTATGGCTACGACATACACTGCACTTTGTGCATGCACCGCGATGTGTCTGGTGCCCGGGTCACATACGACCAGGGTGTAATTGTCGCTGAGCAAAATTTTCCTGGTACAGACTCGGGCGTAAAGCTATTTTGTAACTCTTGTGTGATTATTCGCACATCCCGAGAGGATTTATTCGCATGGACTGGAGCTTCATAGGGGAACACCTCCCACTGTATGCAGAAGCTGCAAAAATAACGCTTACTATCTCTTTCTTTGGAATTCTCTTCTCGCTTATCGTTGGTTTGATAAGTGCTCAGATTTCGCTGACAAAAATTCCTGTTTTGAGTCAGCTTAATGCCATTTATGTTGAGCTTTCCAGAGGAACTCCCCTGCTTATTCAGCTGTTTCTTATCTACTTTGGACTGACTAAAGTTGGTCTGAAAATGGATGCAGAGGTAGCTGCTGTTGTGGGTCTAACGTTTCTTGGTGGCTCCTATATGGCAGAAGTGTTTCGTGCAGGTTTTGAATCAGTTGCAGCTATTCAGTTTGAATCTGCACAGGTTTTGGGCCTCTCAAAGTTTCAAGCACTCCAGCATGTAATTCTTCCACAGGCACTTTCTGTAGCAATTCCAGGGCTTGTTGCTAACGTCATTTTCTTAATCAAGGAATCTTCCGTTGTTTCCGGTATTGCCCTTGCAGATTTGATGTATGTAACCAAGGACATTATTGGCATGCAATACGACACTACAGAAGCTCTCTTTATGCTGGTAGTTGCCTATGTGATTATCCTTGTTCCTATTTCTTTGCTTGGCAGCTGGCTGGAGAGGAGGCTTGACTATGCCCGTCGATAACATTTTGCTGCAGGACGGAGTGATAACGCGCCTTCTTGGAGGTCTTGCAACAACGGTGCATATTGGCCTTATCTCCGTGGCGCTTTCTATTCCTCTAGGTGTTCTCGTTGGACTTTTTATGACATCCAACAACAAGGTTGTTCGCGCAATTCTTCGTGTTTACCTTGAGATTGTTCGTGTTATGCCTCAGCTAGTGCTGCTCTTTGTGGTGTTTTTTGGTACTTCTGAATGGTTTGATGTCAACTTTGATGGTATTGAAGCTTCAATTGTGGTCTTTACCTTCTGGGGAGCAGCTGAGCTTGGAGACCTGGTACGAGGGTCATTAGAGTCAATTCCAGCATCTCAGTATGACGGTGCGTTTGTACTTGGCCTTTCTCGCCAGCAAACGTTTTTTAAGGTCATTCTGCCCCAGGCTTTCAAACGCCTTTTGCCACCAGCCATCAACCTGATTACACGCATGATTAAGACAACGTCACTTTGTAATCTGATTGGCGTAGTTGAGCTGCTTAGAGTTGGAAGTCAGATCACCGATTTTTATCGATTCAAGTTCCCAACCGACGGAGCACTTTGGATTTACGGAGCTATTTTCTTCCTGTATTTTGCCGCCTGCTTCCCACTTTCGTATCTTTCGCGCAGGCTTGAGAGGAGCGCCTCACATGAGTAACACCGTTTTAGCAGTTAAGGACCTCACTAAGGTATATCCCTCAAGTCAGAAACCCGTGCTTGACAAGATCTCGCTCTCCATCAATAAAGGCGAGGTAGTTGTGGTGTTGGGCCCTTCCGGTTGCGGTAAGTCTACGCTGCTTCGCGCCATTGTTGGCCTGGAAGATATCCAAGGGGGAGAAGTGCTTCTCCACGATCAGGTTATTTCTGGTCAGAAGAGGGAAAGCGCCGCAGCAGGCATTGGTATGGTTTTTCAAAGCTATGACTTGTTCCCCAACATGACGGTTTTGAAAAACGTAACCCTGGCTCCTCTGGTAGTGCAGAAGCGCTCAGAGGATGAGGTTTTGGCACAGGCAGAAGAACTGCTGCGTCGTGTGGGACTGTGGGAGAAGAAAGACTTCTACCCATCAGCTCTTTCCGGTGGTCAAAAGCAGCGCGTGGCAATTGTTCGTGCTCTTATGACTAACCCTGAAGTTCTTTTGCTGGACGAGATTACTGCAGCTCTTGACCCCGAGATGGTTCACGAGGTTTTGCAGGTAGTTATGGAGCTAGCAGAGCAGGGAATGACCATGCTGGTGGTAACTCATGAGATGCGTTTTGCTCAAGCAGTTGCTGATCGAGTCATCTTGATTGATCAGGGACACATCGTAGAAGAATCGTCCGATGCACAAGAGTTTTTCTCGGCACCTAAAACAGAGAGGGCACAAGAGTTTTTGCGTACCTTTGAATTTGAACGTGTACATAAGTAAACAACGTGTTTTTGCACGTAGATGATGTAGTAATTGATTCAGCTTGTTAGGATTTGAAATGAACTTCTTTGAAAATACTTCCGCTTCTCTTTCTCGCCGTGCTTTCCTTGGTGCAAGCGCACTTTCTGCTGCAGCTCTTTTGGCTGCTTGCAAGAAAAAGGATTCAGACGGAGCTCAGGGTGGATCTTCTGATACAGACTCAAAGTTTAGAACCCTTGATGACATCAAGAAGGCAGGCACGGTAAATATCGGTGTCTTCAGCGATAAAGCTCCTTTTGGTTACGTTGATGCAAACGGTAATTACGCTGGTTACGACATTGTCTTTGCTGAGCGTCTTGCAAAGGATATGGGCGTTAAGATCAACTACATTTCCACGGATGGACAAAATCGTGTGCCTTTCTTGCAGTCAAATAAGGCTGATATCATGCTGGCAAACTTTACGGTAACCGATGACCGTAAAGAGAAGGTCGATTTCTCCCTGCCATACATGAAGATCAAGCTGGGCGTTGTTTCTCCCGCTTCTGCGCCAATTACTGATGTTTCTCAGCTTGATGGAAAGAAGCTCATTGTTTCTAAGGGAACCACAGCTGAGGTTTGGTTTGCTAAGAACGCGCCTAAGGTTGAGCTGGTCAAATTTGATAGTTATGCTGACGCATACAACGCGCTGCTTGACGGCCGTGGCGATGCGTTTTCGACCGATAATACCGAGGTACTTGCATGGATTAAGTCTAACCCAGGCTTTGTTGTTGGCATTGATGACCTGGGCGACTCCGATACTATCGCTGCCGCAGTTCATAAGGGTAACTCCTCGCTGTTAGAGTTTATTAACAACGAGATCACTGGCCCACTCGCAGAGGAGAACTTCTTCCACAAGGCTTATGAAGAGACGCTTGCTCCAATCTACGGTGACGAGGTAGATCCAAACAACATTGTTGTCGAGGGTGGCAAGCTCTAAGTTTTAGTCGCCGAGCCGTCTTTAACAGCTCAATACACCCATTTCGCGAGAAGACCTTGCAGCTTGCAGGGTCTTCTTATGCTTTGTAGCTAAATGGTTAATTTGTGCGGTACTTTTTAAAATAAAATCTTTGTGCTGATAAAGTAGGTCAACTATTTTTTGACCAACCAGGGCAAAGGAGCTGATAATGACAGCTGAGCAGCAAAAGACAACTCGTAAGATTGGCGTCCCCAGGTTCCCTGGCGATATTATGCTTTATCCGCTTTCTGTGGGCCTACTGCTTCACTCTTTTTTCCCTCAGGTTCTAGAAATTGGTAGTTTTACCACAGCTGTTGCTAAGGG
>CAUTGQ010000111.1:0-3888 GCA_963538075.1 uncultured Atopobiaceae bacterium | reverse complement strand
GAGATCTATCGCTGTGACTGGAGTTCAGACGTGTGCTCTTCCGATCTACCAAGTGCTGCCAAAGCCACAACAGGTCCAAATGAACTCATCAATGCAATGGTGACAATGAAAGCTTCATTCATAAGAATCTGCTGGTGATAGGCCAAGTAGAACGAACTAAAGAACATGACTAGTGTTGCGGCAAGAATGACCGTTGAGGTGATCGCATCGTTGACACCAAATGCCTTCTTAACCGCCTGTTGTCTGTCGCTTAACTGATCAGCTAACTGACTTGTTTCCTTAATCATCTGCTTACCAGTGTTATATTGCAGAATCTCGTCAAGACCGCGCAGGTTATCAAGGGTAACCGTAGAAAGCTTACCAGCAAGATCTCTTGCCTCAGCAGAGTCTTGCTCGGAGCGCTTAGACATAGCAAGCGGAATTGCCACGCCAACTACCAGGTAAGAAACAAGTGTAATAACACCTAAAATCCAGTTGGTGCTGCCCACAATAAACCACACCATAACAATGCAGAACACAACCGCAATGCAGATAGGCGAGATAGTGTGTGCGTAGAAAACCTCAAGCAGCTCAATGTCTGAGGTAATGACACTCATCAGGTTGCCCTTATTTTTGACCTCAAGCTTTGCAGGAGCAAGCTTTCTGAGCGCCGTGAACACACGGTCTCTAATAAGCGCAAGCAGTTTAAACGCAATAAAGTGGTTGCATTCCTGCTCGGCATAGCGCAGCAGACCACGGACCAGGGCAAACAAAAGCATGCCACCAAAAAGCAACACCATAGGAGAAGATGAAGCAAAGCCCATAGCGCTGAGCAGTGCATATGCTCCAAAAATACTGATGAACGTGGCGGCAAGGTTACCCAAAACGCCCATCAAAATTGCAAGTATCATAAAGCCAGCCAGCGGACGAACCAGCCCCACCAGCCTCAACATAATGGTGAGCGCACTACGGCGAGAAGTACGTGCAGTTGTGGCGCTGTTCTTAACTTCTGTTTTCATTACGCCTCAACTCCTTTCACATAATTCTCAAGCTCAGTCTGGGCCCGCGTCATTCGTTTGTACTCGTCATTTGTTGCAAGCAACTCTTGGTGCGTTCCACTTCCAACAACACGACCATGCTGCATAACAATAATCTGATCAGCATTTTTAACGTTTACTAAGCGGTGAGAAATTACCAGCACCATCTTTGTCTGAGCAAGCTGATGAACCTGCTGCATAATAACGTCTTCACTCTCAACATCAATATTTGAAGTAGCTTCATCAAAGATGTACATCTGGCTATTGTGAAGGAGGGCTCTGGCCAGTGCTAATCTCTGACGCTGACCACCAGACAAGTTGGAGCCCTTCTCGGCAACTGGCGCGTCAAGTCCACCCAAAGACTTTACGAACTCAGCAAGATTGACCTGCTTAAGAGCGTGCCAAAGCTGCTCTTCCGTTGCTTCTGGGTTACCCATGGCAAGGTTAGAACGAACGCTTCCCATAAAGAGATGTGCTTGATGACCAATATACGTAACGTTTTGAAGCAAATTCTGGTCAGAAATGTCTGACAAACTGGTATTTCCAAACAGAACATCTCCCGTATACGAGCGAAGTTTTCCCGTCAGAAGTGCGGCAATTGTTGATTTTCCGCAGCCCGACTCTCCTACCAGGGCATTCAAAGAGTTTGCTCGCATTCCAAAAGAAACGTTCACTAAGACGGGTTTCTCGCCATCGTAGGAGAAAGAAACGTTGCGCAAAGCGACATCGCTAGAAGCTGGAACGGTCTTAGTGCCCTGCTCTCGAACAGGCATATCAAGCAGGTCAAAAATCTTATCCGATGCCGCCATACCGTTCATAGCAATATGGAAATAGCTGCCCAAAAGACGCATAGGCAAGAAGAACTCAGCCGAAATCAAAATGACAAAGACGCCTTCCCACATAAAGAGAAGCTGATCGTTTACCTGCTGAATTGCAAGTATGGTACCAAGCGCGCTTCCACCAAATGCAACCACATCCATAACCGTAATGGAGTTGAGTTGCATGGTTAGAACTTTCATAGTAATACGCCTGAAGTGCTCGGCTTCCTCGTTCATCTGCTTGTGCTTAAAATCATCAGCCTTGTAAATCTTTGCTGTGGTCAGGCCCTGCAAGTTCTCCAAAAACGTATCGCCAAGCTGCGTATACTGTCCCCAATACTTAGACAGAAGCTTCTTTGCAAACTTCTGGATAAGAACAATGGTCATGGGGATAAGCGGAACAAATACCAGCAAAACAATGCCAACTACCGGACTAATAAGGAGCAAAACAAGGAAAAGTGTGAGCGGAGCCAAAACTGCGTAGAAAAACTGAGGCAGATACTGCGCAAAATACGTTTCCAGCTGATCAACGCCTTCAACTGCCAGCTGAACAATCTCGCTGGTTGCATATGAATTTTTATACGAGGGACCAAACTCTAAAAGCTTTTGATAGATTTTCTCGCGAAGGGTCTTTTTAACCCTTCTAGCTGCGTAAAAACTTGTCTTGTGCTGAGCAAATTTGCAGAAATACCTAATCACAATAGCAATAAGGCAGAGTGCAATAAACACCAACTGCTCTTCGAGGACAAAATAATCCAAGAACAGGGCTTGTATCATTCTTGCCAAAGAATACATAAATACGATATTGGCGAGAAGCGCAATCCACTGATAAAGCACGGTCAAGCCAATGTATTTTTTACTCTCCTCAATAAGGGCAATGAGGCGTTTGTTAATCATCATAAAAACTTCTCTCGCTCTTCTTACAAGCAAAATCTTTAGTCCGCTAACTGTTTCAACTACTTTACGTACAGTTCTGCCGTTGCAAATATGAGTTTGCCTTATGCAACATTTAAAAACAACACACAAAATAGCAAGATGAACTGCTATTTTTGAACACGTTCCCAGTCCACTTTTGTGAGTACTGAGATACCAAACTGCTCTTCTTTACCTGTGTATTTATTTAAGTCAGTAAAGATTTTGGCCTCCGTGAAACCACACTTTTGAGCCACTGAAGCAGACTTCTTATTGCGCTCAAGATATCTAATAATCACCTGGTCAACGCCATGCTCTTCAAATGCATAGGTAGTGAGAGCTTGAACGCCTTCAGGTGCCAATCCCTGTCCCCAATAAGGACGGCCAATCCAATAGCCAATTTCTGCCTGATATAGCTGCTTTGAGAAATCTTTTTGATCAGGAATTTCTTCAAAGTCCAATGACATCGAGCCAATTACTTGACCGGTCTTCATATCCTTTACGGCATAACAGAATTTCTCGGACAATACATTTGCAAGAACCTGCTTGGAATCTTCCAAGGTCTTATGCGGTTCCCAGCCACAAAGTGGTCCGATCTCTGGATCTTTTGCTAGTTCATAGAGCTCTTCAGCATCAGATGCATGCCATGGAATAAGAAACAATCTCTTAGTGGTAATCATGCAAACTCCCTTTGAAACTCTTTATCTCTGTCTCTTACTGTTTTGTCTTCCAACTATTTTTACTGTCCAATCTGTTGGACACTCATTCTTTAACAAATCCGTATTCTGTTCTCAACATCTTCTAAGGAGGCTCTTATGTACAGTCCTACAAAGCTTGTTGATTCCTTCGTTATTTCCGGTCTTCCCTACTACGACGCTCCTCTTATCTTTGATCAGCTCAAACTTGGCTCAGATCTGACCATTGTTCCTGAACGTGATAACCCTTACGACCCAGAGGCTCTTGCTCTGTACTCTAATGACAACAAGCTTGGCTTTATTCCTAGAGAAAGCAATTCTCTCTGGAGTACTTTGCTCTTCTACGGACATCAAAACATTGTTACCTGCAAGATTACGCAGCTCAGTGATCACCATGGTCATCTTCTTGTTAAAGCAGGTCTTTACGTCATTGATGCTCGTTAATTG
>CAUTGQ010000110.1:0-3918 GCA_963538075.1 uncultured Atopobiaceae bacterium | reverse complement strand
GGCAAGCGAAGCTCTCATGCAAAATTTTGAGACTTCTGCATATTGTCAGCCATATGAAGTTTCTTCAACAGACCAGTACGTGCGTTCAGAGTTTTTTGACGCCACTGGACACTGGTATGCCTACGCTGCAGATCCATTGGTTTTACTGGTAAATCAAGAGCGCCTTAATGAGAAAAAGATTCAACGTCCACGCGAATGGACCGATCTTCTTACAGATGGCCTGCGTGGAAGGTATGTTATTCCTGACCCCACACTTACGTATGCGGGCAAAAAGTTTGAATCGCTCTTTTTAGGTCAGTATGGACTGGATAAAGGCGCTCAAATTATCCAAAGTCTGTTTGAAAATGTTGACGCACTTTCTGAGAGCACCTATCAAGCTATTAGAGACACAGGATTTGGCAGGTACAGGGCTTGTGTTTGTCCGCTGAGCGCTGCGTATAGGGCAATTACTAAAGACGATTTTGATAATCTTTCAGTTATTCTGCCAGGCACTTCTTATTTCTCTACGATAAGGTCATTTGTATGTCAGGGGTCAAAACATACGTATTCAGCGTATTTATGGCAGGAATTTATTACTAAGCGAGATTCTGCTGAACACATGGGAGAAATGGACTCGTTCTTCTCGCCAGTTATTGAGGGAACACCAACGCCTTGGTATGCAGATCGTCTGAATTTGACAGCAGTAAGTGAATCAATGCAGATAGCTCCTGCTCCAACCGATGCAGAAGGCAATCTCATCAAGCTTGAAGACGTCCACGCTACCTACAGTAAGTTGATCAACGTATAGCTCTTTCCATACGTTACGCATTTAGACACCAAAAAACGGCCCAGGTAAACTGAGCCGTTTTGCTGTATAGATGGAGTGGCGAGAAGACCGGGTTTCTCGCAAAGAAGCCCTGATGAAGAACTAGACGTAGAAGAGCATCTTGTTGTAGCTAGGAACTGGCCACCAGTCATGTCCGCAGATGAGCTCCATGGAGTCAACGGCGCTGCGCAGGCGGGCCATAGCAGGAAGAACTTCATTGCAGTAGTATTCGCACTGCTCCTGAGGCTGATCCTTCATCTGGTGAGCTGTGGTATTGATCTCATCAAGGCTGTTGGTGGCTGCATAAATCTCGTCAATACCTGCGGTGAGCTTCTCAACAATCTCTGTTTCTGCGGCGCTCTTAATACCAATGGCCTGTTTAGCAGCAACTGAAGAGGCAACATCACTTGAGTAGGTAAAGAGGGCAGGCAGGTACATGTGGCGCGTCATATACAGCATGGTACGAGCCTCGATGTTAAGGACCTTGGTGTACTGCTCGGCCTTTGCAATGTAGCGAGCCTGTGCTTCTGCTTGAGAAAGAACGCCGTAGCGCTCAAAGAGCTCAATGTTCTCTGGAGCAACCATTGCAGGGAGTGCCTCAGGGGTGGTGCGGAGGTTTGGAAGACCGCGCTCCTCGGCAAGTTTCTCCCAATCGCCTGAGTAGCCGTTGCCCTCAAAGAGGATGCGCTCGTGAGCCTTAAAGGTGTCAATAACCCAGCTCAAAGCTTCCTTAGTGAAGTTCTCCCCAGAAACGTTTTCAAGGTCATTTGCAAAGCGGTCGCACTGCTCGGCAACAATGGTGTTCAAAATAACATTAGGGTCAGAAAGATTCTGCTGGCTGCCACACATGCGGAACTCAAACTTGTTACCAGTAAACGCAAAGGGGCTGGTACGGTTTCTGTCTGTGTTGTCCCTAAGAACTGCAGGAAGTGTTGGAACACCCAGATCCATACGAGTGCGCTTTGCACCGTGAACATCGGAGCCAGTGATAAGGTCATCAACAATTACAGAAAGTGCGGCGCCTAGGAAGACAGAAACAATCGCAGGTGGAGCCTCGTTTGCACCAAGGCGGTGATCGTTTCCAGCAGATGCAACCGACATGCGCAGAAGGTCTGCATGCGAGTCAACGGCGGCAACAAGGCAAGCAAGGAAGACCAAGAAGCGAAGGTTCTCGCCAGGTTTATCACCAGGCTCAAGTAGGTTCTCATTGTCTGCAGAAAGTGACCAGTTGTCGTGCTTACCAGAGCCGTTGACATACTCAAAGGGCTTCTCGTGCTCAAGGCAGGCAAGACCGTGATGCGGTGCAAGAAGCTTGAGCTTCTCCATGGTCAGGAGGTTGTTGTCAATAGCGAGTGCACCTTGCTCAAAGACGGGAGCAAGCTCATGCTGGCAAGGAGCAACCTCATTGTGCTTGGTTTTTGCAGGAATGCCCAGCTTCCAGAGCTCGTCATCAAGCTCTTTCATGAAGTTGTTGACGGTTGGACGAATGGCACCAAAGTAGTGCTCATCAAGCTCTTGGCCCTTGCTTGGCTCACAACCAAAGAGGGTACGACCGCAAAGGATAAGGTCAGGGCGCTGCTCAAAGTCTTCCTCTTTGATAAGGAAGTACTCCTGCTCAGGGCCAATGTTTGTAACAACGCGAGAAGGCTCTTGTCCAAAAAGTGCAAGAACGCGCTTGGCCTGCTTCTCTAGGGCAACCTGGGAACGAAGCAGAGGAGTGCGCTTGTCCAGAGCTTCTCCAGTGTATGAAATAAATGCTGTTGGAATGCAGAGAACTTCATCTTTGATGAAGGTTGGGCTTGCAGGATCCCAAACCGTGTAACCACGAGCCTCAAACGTGGCTCGAAGACCACCAGAAGGGAAGCTTGATGCGTCAGGCTCGCCCTGTACCAGCTCTTTTCCCGAGAAGGACATCAAAATGGTGCCGTTTCCCTGAGGAGTCATAAAGCTATCGTGCTTCTCGGAAGTAATACCTGTGAGAGGCTGGAACCAGTGGGTGAAGTGAGTAGCACCTTTTTCAAGCGCCCACTCTTTCATGGCATGCGCAACCTCGTTTGCAATGTCGAGGTCAAGCGGCTTGCCGTCCTGGATGACACTACGAAGTTTCTTGTACGTTGGCCTTGGCAGACGTTCTTGCATATCTGCGTCGGTAAAGAGAAGTGAGCCAAATTCCTGAGAAACTTTGTCGTGAGCCACAGCCCCTCCTTGTGGGTAAATGCTGGCAGTTAGTCTGTTTTCTCGCGTGCTGGGCACGTTATGTTGGTTGTTATTTTCGCACGTTTGGCTGAGTCAGAGTGGCGAGGATGCAAACAGAAACATAACGATTACAAAAAATTTAGTCACCGCTAGAAGAGACGTGGGCTTTGTTTCCGGAGGCTCTGGCGCGCATAAGCGGAGAAAGTCTTAGTACAATAGAGGTACACAAACAAAGAGGAGCAGGTATGTCTGATACTACTATGCCAGTTGATACTACAAATCAAACTAATACTGCGTCATCTGAAGAAGTCGCAGGTAAGCCACGTAGAACCATTGCTGTTATTGACGGAAACTCGCTCATGCATCGAGCATTCCATGCAATCCGTCAGCCTATGGCAGCACCAGATGGTACGCCAACTGGCGCGCTGTTTGGCTTCTTCAACATGTTTATCAAGCTTGTTGAGTCCTTCTCGCCAGATGGTGTCATTTGTGCCTTTGATAAGGGCAAGCCACAGGTTCGCATTGACATGTTGCCTCAGTACAAGGCTCAGCGTCCTCCTATGGATCCTGCTTTGCACGCACAGTTTCCCATAGTCAAGGAGCTGCTCAAGACGCTGGATGTTCCTGTCTGCCAGCTTGAAGGCTGGGAGGGCGACGACATCTTGGGTACCCTTGCTCGCCGCGGTGAGGCAGAGGGTTATCAGATGCTGCTCTTCACGGGTGACCGCGATATGTATCAGCTCTCCACAGAAAACGTCAAGATTGTCTCTACGCGCAAGGGCGTCTCTGACGTCTCAATTATGACGCCAGAGACTGTGGCAGATCTCTATGCAGGTATTACGCCAGAGCTTGTCCCAGATTTCTATGGCCTTAAGGGAGATTCTTCCGACAACATTCCGAGATCGGAAGAGCGTCGT
>CAUTGQ010000109.1:0-3933 GCA_963538075.1 uncultured Atopobiaceae bacterium | reverse complement strand
TCCCTCTGGAACGTCAATATCATTTGCGATATAGACGTAAGAATCACCAGGTCCTGCAGCCTTGATCTCGTCGACTGACTTGCGAACAGTAGTCAGCAACATGTTGGTTGATGGATCGGTCTCAAATTTATTACCGCCAGCAACAGAGTCATCTGCAGTAACGCCAGCATACTCAGGCATATACACGACATGACCCTTTGTGTTGTAACGAGCAGACACCTGACGATCCTCAAACGCTGCAGAAGTTGTATACGTAGCAGCAAGATCATCAAGACCAAGAACGCTTACTGCACCGTTACCATAAATAGGAAGACCAGCATTTCTTTGTGCAATAGGGTCACTAAGGCCAAGGCCGTTGAGCTGCCTATATGCAAGGTCATCGACATAGTGATACACGGCTGTTGCGGTATCAATGACTCGCGCAGGGTAACGCTTGGTGTATGCGTGAGTGCCTCCCCAAGATTTCTTAATGCCACCCTGAATTCCCAGCTGATAGGACCTATCAGAGATGTTCAATGGTGCGGAGAACTCAATGTACTGACGAGCTGTAACTGGTGCAGTAAATACGGCAGCAGGCTCCTCATATGAAGTGCCGCCCATAATGGACTGGCCATTTACCTTGACAGTGAACATCAAATTGGTCTTTGGGCCACCGCCCGAAAGAGCACCTGTTGCATCCATTGGCTTATAGGTATCAACGGCAGCATGAGCCGAAACGGCTACCTTACGCAGGCCATAACCATTTGGATCGTTCTGTGGGAAGTTGATCAAATTCTCTGCATCGCCGAGAAGGACGTAGTACGCACGAATTTCTCCGCCCTCAGCAATCATCTGCGCAACGGAATATTTAGTTGGATCCATGTCCAGCTTGAGCGCAGTGCCATCAGGCTTTACCCAGTAATAACGCGCGATGACGCCCGTACGGTCCTCTCGCGGCTTGGCAGCCTGAGCATTAATCTCTGCCTGAATCTCAGCATCAGAGATGAAATCTGGGAATGGATTTGCCGAGGTATGTGTACCATCCAGCGGAGCACCATCCACATCTTCAGAATAAACTGTTGGGTCAGCAGCAAATGCCGTGCGTGGAAGGGCAAACGTCAGAATTGCGCCCACAAAAAACATGCAAATTGCTAAAACCGTGAAGCGAGAAAACCAAGCACTTCTTACGCTTTTAACAGAAGTTCCGTTCATACATCCTTCTTTCAACGTGAAGGGTGAATATTTATGCATATACCATAGCTCATTTCATACATTTTCGTGCAGACGAGGACGTATCAAATATTATTTTCGTACATTAAACCGCTAAAGGAACACATTCAAACGGCCTAGACTACTAGTCTAGGCCGTTCGTTAAGATTGCTCATTAAGACTGCATTAGACCGCTGGCTTAGGCTTAAGCGGTAGTTTACTAGTCCGTACTGCTTACATCTACTTATCAGAAGTAAGATGCCAAATCTCATCGTTATATTCAGCGATAGTTCTATCAGACGAGAATGTTCCTGCCATAGCAATATTGACAAGAGACTTCTGAAGCCACGCTCTCCTATCCTCATAGTCATTAAACACGCGCTCTTTTGTTGAAATGAATGCCTCCAAATCAAGAAGCGTCATGAACCAGTCTTTTGAGCACAGGTTTTTGTGAAGTCGCTCCAGGCGTTCCTTATTTCCAAGAGAAATAAACTCTGGGCTAATTAAGAAATCAACGAGTGGTTTAATCTGAGGTTTCTCATAAAACTCTTTTGCTTTATACCCTTTGCGCTCATAGAGGTCCACAACCTCATCGCTTGAAGCGCCAAACGTGTAGATATTCTCCTCGCCTACCAAGTCGGCAATTTCTACATTTGCACCATCAATAGTGCAAACTGTAATGGCGCCGTTAAGCATGAACTTCATGTTGGAAGTTCCAGAAGCCTCCTTAGAAGCTAACGAAATCTGCTCTGAGATATCCGCTGCTGGAATAACATGCTCAGCTGCAGTAACGTTGTAATTCTCGATCATTATCACCTGAAGATATGGTGAAACATCTGCATCGTTTGCAATCAAAGACGAGAGAACAAGAATTGCATGAATGATATCTTGAGCAGCCACGTATGCTGGTGCGGCCTTACCACCAAAAATGACAGTAATAGGATGCTTTGGTAGATGGCCAGACTTAATATCAAAATATTTCCAAATCAAATAGAGCAACAGCATTTGCTGACGCTTATATTCGTGGAAACGCTTCACCTGGACATCAATAATGGAGTCGGCATTAACTTTTGCATCTTGATTGTCCAGCAAAAATTTGACCATTCGATCTTTTGCTGCTTGCTTAATTTGCTGCAGCTGATTGAGAACCTCTTCGTTGTCTCGATACTCTAAAAGTCCCTCGAGATGAGCAGTTGTTCTCCAACTATCTCCTAATAACGTATCAAGATACTCTGCGAGCTCAGGATTACAACCCATTAACCAGCGACGGAACGTAATTCCATTAGTCTTGTTTGAGAACTTTTCTGGATACAAATCATAGAATGGCTTGAGTTCTGTCTCTTCCAAAATCTTAGTATGAAGTGCCGCAACACCATTGATACTAAAGCCGTAATGAATGGCAAGGTTAGCCATGTGAACTTTCTTATCAATAATGACTTGTACGCTTGGATCAGCAACGGTACTGCGGATGCGCTGATCAAGCTTTTTGATAATCGAAGCAATCTTTGGAGAAACTTCTTCGATGAATTTAAGGGGCCATTTCTCAAGAGCCTCTGCCAAAATCGTATGATTTGTGTACGCGACCAGTGAAGAAACAATGTCTACAGACTCTTCAAACGAGATTTCGTATTTCTCAGTCAAGATACGAATAAGCTCTGGAATTACCATTGTTGGGTGCGTGTCGTTAATCTGAATCACAACATAGTCAGCAAGGTCGTGAATATTGCTACCGCGCTCAACTGCCTCTTTAACAATCAACTGTGCAGCATTAGAAACCATAAAGTATTGCTGATAAACGCGAAGAAGCTGGCCGTCTTCATCAGAATCATCGGGGTACAAAAAGAGCGTTAAATTCTTCTTTAATGCAGTCTTATCAAAATCAATAGCGTCATCAGAAACTAATGAGTCATCAATGCTTTGCAAGTCAAACAAGCGAAGTCTGTTTTTCTTTGTTCGGTCATATCCCAAAACGTCAATGGAATAGAGCTCAGACGTCACCGAGAAATCCCCAAATTCCACGGTAAATGACGTCTTCTCATCTTCAAGCCACCTGTCATCAGAAAGCCAAGCGTCTGGAACAGTGGTTTGCTGTCTGTCTAAAAACTTCTGATGGAAAAGGCCAAAATGATACTTAAGACCCACACCATCGCCTGGCAGGCCAAGAGTTGACATAGAATCGATAAAGCATGCTGCCAATCGGCCAAGACCGCCGTTGCCAAGTGAAGGCTCAACTTCAAGCTCTTCGATGTCTTCGAGTGAATGACCTGCTTTAGAAAGCTGCTCTTTTACCTCATTATAAATTCCCAGATTAATGAGGTTATTTGAAAGTAGCTTGCCAATCAGAAACTCTGCAGAGATGTAATAAAGCCTCTTCTTGCCATTGTTTAACGGAAGAGCGTCTGACTTACTCTTTACCACCTGAAGCAGTAATTCAAAAACCTGGCTGTCAGTAATCTCAGACAGAGGTTGGTTAAATTGTTGAAGAGATAAGGTGTCTAAGTTCATTACTTCTCCTCTTTGTACACCCTGAAGTACATCTCAGTGATAGTTCGTAAGAAATCTTCTGTGTGACGCGTAATAGCCCCCTGCTTCATGCGCCAGCACCAGTTGCCGCCAACAGTGGCCGGAATATTCATGCGTGCAGAATCGTCTAAGCCGAGAAGATCCTGCATGGTGTGAATACACGTATCACTTACAGAAGCTGCAATTCCACGACAAAGCGCCTCGCCAATTGGCTCATCTTTT
>CAUTGQ010000108.1:0-4064 GCA_963538075.1 uncultured Atopobiaceae bacterium | reverse complement strand
GAAGTCAGTAGCTGGGTCGCTAGTGCCGCAACGAGTGCCCATGATAAGGCCATCAAGTGGAGTAAGACCCATGGTGGTCTCAAGATCGCGACCATCCTCAATAGCGGAAAGAGAAGCACCAGAACCAAGGTGGCAGCTAACCAGCTTGTGAGTCTGACCGTTGGTAAACTCATTGGTTGCACGCCAAATGTAACGGTGAGAAGTACCGTGAGCACCGTACTTGCGGACGTGGTACTTATCAACAACATCGCGAGGAAGAGCATAGCGATGTGCCTTCTCTGGCATATTGAAGTGGAAAGAAGTATCGCAAACGATTACATTACCAACCTCTGGGAAAAGCTCACGGCAAATCTCAATAACATCAGCCTCAGCATAGTTATGAAGAGGAGCAAGTGGAGCAACCTCACGAACCTGAGCCAAGACCTTATCGTCTACAACAGCAGACTCTGGGAAGTACCAACCACCCTGAACAACACGGTGACCAATGCCATCGATTGGCTTATCAATAGTCTTAAGGATGTCAAAGACATGCTTAATAGCAGTCTTGTGATCAGGAAGAGCGACCTCAAGCTTCTGCTTCTCTCCACCAAGCTCCTCGTGACCAACAAAAGAACCTTCGATACCGATACGCTCGCAGTTTCCTTTTGCGTAAACCTCGCGGGTGTCAACGTCAAGAAGCTGATACTTAAGAGATGAGCTACCTGCGTTGATAACCAGTACGTTCATGTGACTCCTCTTTCCGTGAAGCAGTGCAGACTTCTAAGTCTTCCTCTCCTACTTCAAATAAACATAACCGCATGACATCATAAACCCCAAGATACCCCGGAGTTAAATAGACGAGCAAAAAACTTGAATATTTTTATTCTTCACCCATTGAATCATTAAGTTGTCTGCCACCCAAAACATGGAAGTGGACGTGATTGACTGACTGGCCGCCATGCTTTCCAGTATTGGTAATAACGCGAAATCCCGACTCTTTGATTCCTGTCTTTTCTGTTACCGCAGCTATAGCCTTAGTAACACTTTCAAGGGTTGCAGCAGGAATACCATCAATAATGTTGTCGTAGTGGTTCTTAGGTACAACAAGAACGTGAACAGGAGTTAGAGGATTTAAGTCATTAAAAGCTACGACGTTTTCATCCTCATAGAGAAACTCTGTAGGGATTTCTTTGTTAGCTAACTTACAGAAAATGCAGTCAGACATGACCTCTCCTTTACTCGTCTAAATATGCAGTAGAAGGCGCTGCGGTAGTATCTGTAATTGCAGCTCCTGCCTGAGACTCATCAAGCAGAACCTTAACTTTTTGCTCTGCCGTATCAAGTCTTCCACGAAGGTCTTTAACCAGTTCAACACCACGAGCATACAGAGCCAAAGACTCCTCGAGCTCCAAATCTGTGCCCTCGAGCTTACGTACAATCTGTTCAAGTTCAATAGAAGCGTCTTTAAAAGTCAGCTCTTCAGTCTTCTTAGTATCCATGTTGTTCCCCTAATCTATGAAAGCTCAATATCAGAAACAGTTGCCTTGATTGTTCCATCCGTCATTTTGACCAGCAAAGAATCTCCAACCGAAGCATCTTTGGCCGTTTTAATGACAGATCCCTTTTCATCTTGGACATATGCATATCCCCTTGTAAGAACCTTTAAAGGAGAAAGTGCATCTAGTTTTCCTGCAAGCGAAGAAAGAGAAGCCTCATATGGATGAAGCATGGCTGCACTAGCTCTGGTAAGTCTTTGCGACTCAACAGAAAGCATCTCTTTCTTTCTTAAAAGAAGCGCTGGCAGAGCGTCCATAAGCCTTTGCTCAGTCTGATTAAGGTCTTCTGTTCTTGTAGAAATAATATAAGCAGGATCTTTCAAACAAGGACGATCTGATAGCTTTTCTAGCTGGTACTGTTTGCTTGCGAGAGCATTTTTCATTGCCAAGTTAGAGCGTTGCTCAACAGTTGTAAGTCCCGTTTTATAGAACTGCAAAATCTTTCTTGTAGCATTTCCAAGACGAGAAATTCTGTTGTTAAACGTAGTTTGTAACTCACTAATAGCGGGAGCCACAGACTCTGCAGCAGCAGTTGGCGTTGAGGTTCTTCTATCAGAAACCATATCTGCAATGGTGGTATCTGGCTCATGGCCAATACCTGTAATAACAGGTACAGGACACGCTGCGATAGCACGCGCCACTCCCTCGTCATTGAAGCACATAAGGTCTTCAAATGAGCCTCCACCACGCACCAGCAAGATTGCATCTGGACGTGTAGTTGCGGCCACCTGAAGTGCCCTAATGATAGTTGCAGGTGCATGAGTGCCCTGAACAGCGCAACCAGACACCTCAAGCTCTACCAGAGGGTTTCTACGCGCAAGCGTGCGCTTAACGTCATCAATGACGCTGCCAGAAAGTGACGTAACTACGCCAATACGTGTACAGAACTCTGGAATGTAGCGCTTTCTGGAAATATCAGTAAGGCCCTCTTTTTCTAGCTTTTTAGCAAGCTGAGCAACCTTTTGGCGAAGGTCACCTTCTCCGGCAATCTGAATGGTGCGGGCATGAAAAGAAAGCTTGCCACTTGAAGCGTAAATATCAAACTTTCCTGTCATCTGAATCTTCATGCCGTCTTGCAGCGTAATGCCGCTCGCAGCATAAATCTTTGACCAGACAATAACCGCCATAGAGCTAACCGGGTCTTTTACGTCAAAGTAGCAATGACCAGACTTGTAGTTTGGTCCTCTAAATCCAGAAACCTCTCCCACTACCGTCATAGATGGCATTGAAGCAACTTCATTTTTTGCAAAGAGCACCGCATCAGATACTGAAAGAACAGAATCTTCTTTCTCTTGAATCTGATCCATTACTAGTTCCTGTTTCTAGAAGAACCAAGTAGATATAAAAGCTGAAGTGCAGAAACCATTGCAGCAGCTACATACGTAAGAGCAGCAGCAATTAGTACCTTTTTAGCGCCATTGTAGTCAAAGCCTGCGGGAGCGTTTGCCTTCAAAAAAGCCAATCCACGCCTTGAGGCATCAATCTCTACAGGAAGCGTAACTATATGGAACAAGAAGGTAAATGCATAGAGCCAAATTGCAAGCACAGTCAAGCCTGAAACATTGAGCAAGACACCAGCAAGAAAGACATAAATCCACGCTGCAGATGCCAAATTAACAACAGGAACAAGAGCGGAACGAACGCGAGATGGCATATACATTTTGGCTGTCTGAACTGCATGGCCTGCCTCGTGACAAGAGACAGCAACAGAAGCTACGCTACCCTCAGAGAAGTTTGCATCAGAGAGGTGCAGGCAATTGTCACGTGGATCATAGTTATCGGTAAGTTCACCAGAAATCCTCTTGATGCCAACATTAGCTGCTCCATTTGTGTCCATCATGGCACGAGCAACAGAAGCGCCAGTGGCATTAAACCCTGAAGGAACTAAGGAATACTTTTTAAATTCATGCTTGATGTACCACTGAGTACCTAATCCAAGTACTAATGAGGAAACCACTAAAATAATGTATGGGATAAACGCACCTGAGTAATACATATTTTTCTCCTATCTATGTATAGAGATGAGTATACCCAACTCACCGGACAAAAAGTCAGGTTTGTAAGAGTAATCATGCTTAAACCTAGGTAAAACGCTACTTTTACAGTAGCTCTACTCGACCGTTTTTAACTGTTAGACCTACCTCGCCATTGAGCAATCCAACAAGCTGCTTACCTACTAATTGATAGCGCCATCCGGTTTTAAGTCTTGCGTCAGACCTATCCAAAAGCAAATCAGTAAGATCATCTTTATTGGCAATTAACGGAGATGCAATTCCCTCTTTTTCTGAAACAATCCTGATAAGAGCATACATAAGCTCAACAACACCTTCAGAGCCAGCTGAAGGATGAGCGTGATGCTCGATTTTTGGACACTGATCTGCGGGTGTCTTTTGTCCACGCTTAATTGCATCTAGTAGATGCACTACCCCACCTTGAGAGATTTGCTCAGTGCCGCGGATTTTGCGCAGTCTATCTGGTGTTGTAGATCGGAAGAGCACACGTCTGAACTCCAGTCACAGCGATAGATCT
>CAUTGQ010000107.1:0-4133 GCA_963538075.1 uncultured Atopobiaceae bacterium | reverse complement strand
CGTTGGTATGAAGAGACAGTTTCCCACTATAATTGACGAGACTGCTCAGCTTTTTGAGCTCATTCATATCTCTGGTGGAAAACGTGGACTCAGTTTGACGCTTTCTCCAGAAGATTTAGCTTCATTTGTATCGGCTACGTTTGCAGATATTGTTCGCGAGGTGCATTAGTGACATATCAGCCCAAACATATGCGACTTTCAGCAGAGTCTTCTGATGGAACCTTATCTGAAGAAACTCTGAGCAAGGCTCTTGATCAGACCTTTGATGAGCCTCCTGTAGTGGACACCATTGTTGTTCCAGAGACGTTTCATCAACCAATTGAGGATGAAGTCTTTGAGCAGATTGTAAGTCAGAAACTCGAAGAGGCCGCTGCTGAAGAGGGTAACTCTGAGGCAGATAACAGCTCTGTGTCAGACGGCAACTTCGACACAGGTAATTCTTATAGTGAAGAGGCTTCTTCTGATGAAGAGGATGCTTCTAAGCAAAAAGACTTGAGCCGTTCTACCTCTATGATGAGCGTGCTTGTTCTGATTAGTCGTATCACGGGCTTCTTAAGAACCTGGGCTCAGGCATTTGCTATGGGCGCAACCGTTCTTGCAAGCTGTTATTCCATTGCAAACACCCTTCCTGACCAGCTCTATGAGCTTGTTGGCGCAGGTATGCTTACCACAGCTTTCTTGCCGGTATATCTCTCTATTAAGAAGAAGGTTGGACAGGATGAGGCAAACGCCTACACCTCCAACCTGCTTTCCATTGTTGTTGTTGCAACAGGTCTTGTTGCTGTTCTCGGCTTCTTCTTTGCCGCAGAAGTGGTGTATACACAGTCCTTCTCGGCAGGAGCTGATTTTGATCCAACGTTGGCAGTGTACTTCTTCAGGTTCTTTGTCATAGAGGTAATGCTGTACTGCTTCTCTACCATTTTCTCTGGTGTTTTGAATGCAGAGCGAGACTACCTCTGGCCAGCTGCAGCTCCTATTTTTAATAACTTTGTCACTACGGCATCGTTCTTTGCGTATGCCTTCTTGGTTAACACTAACCCTGAGCTGGGACTTCTTATTCTTGCACTGGGAAATCCACTGGGCGTTCTGATTCAGGTTCTGATTCAGGTACCGTCACTTAAGCGCAAGGGGATTAAGCTCTCGTGGAGAATTAACCTCAAAGACCCTGCACTTAAAGAGACGCTTAAGATTGGTGCGCCTGCTCTGATTGTTGTGGTTGCCACGTTTGTAACTATGTCGGTTCAGACAAGCTCGCAGCTCAGCGTTTCTGCATCGGGCGCTTCAATTGCTGCGTACGCTCGCCTTTGGTACACGCTGCCATATTCCATTTTGACGGTGCCTATTACTACAGCTCTTTTTACTGAGCTGTCTGATAGCTGGGCAAAAGAGAATATGGATCAGTTCAAAAAGGACTTCAAGCACGGTATCAACCAGATTCTTTTCTTTACGGTGCCGTTCATGATGTATCTGATGATCTTCTCGATGCCTCTTGTTTCTATTATTGGAGCAAGCAAGTTTACGGAAGATCAGCTGCTGTTAACCCAGCAATTCTTGATTGGTCAGTCGCTTGCTTTGCCTTTGTATGGCATTGGCATGTACCTGCAAAAAGTCTGTTCTGCTATGCGTCGTATGACGCTCTATGCTATTTCGGCAACACTCGGCTCTGTCGTACAGGTTTTGGTGCTACTGGTGGGTACTTCTCACTTTGGCATGATGTTTGTAGCAACTACCTCTGCCATCTTCTATGTGGTTATCGATACCATTATGTTGATTAGCTTGCGTAAGCACCTTGGTCAGATTGGACTTAAGTCTATGGTGTTTGCGTTTGTCCGCTCAATTCTTTTTGGCCTCGCAGGATCAGCTGCGGCACTCCTGATTATGGTGGGTCTGCGCGCTGTTATTGGCGCACCAGACGGCCGAGCGCTCTATGGCGTGCTGTACTGCATCTTTGCAGGTATCCCAGCTGTTTTGGTTACCTATGGCTTGGCAATCCTCTTTAAATCACCAGAGTCCGCCATGCTTCGTTCACTGGTTTCTCGCGTAAGGTCATAGCATGGCCAAAAGCGGTGCCAGAGGCGGCAAAGATAACTCTCAGAACAATCTTGACCCCAACTACGTACCTTCGGGTGCGCCAGGGCTGGCGCCGTCGTTTTCTTCTGAACCCTCAGATGACCTGGTGTCTATTAGAGAACAGGTTGATCAGGTTCCCACTGATCCAGGTTGCTACCTCTGGAAAGATGGATCTGGCAAGGTTATCTATGTAGGAAAAGCTAAGAACCTGCGTGCTCGCATGAGGCAGTATGTTACGCTTCAAGATGATCGCGCCAAGATTCCTCTGATGATGCAGGTTGTGCGTAGTTTTGACTACATTGTGGTAGAAAACGAGCACGAAGCTTTGGTGCTGGAGCGCAATCTTATTGCTCAGTATCGCCCGTACTTCAACGTAGACTTTAAAGACGATAAGAGCTATCCCTACATTGCCATTACCGAGTCAGATACCTTCCCAGCAATTAAATACACGCGTGAGAAACACAAGAAGGGGACACGTTATTTTGGTCCCTACACTGATTCCTACGCTGCGCGCCAGACTATTGAGACACTCAGAAAAGTAGTACCTATCTGCTCCGCTACGTGTGTAGAGTGGAAGCGCGCTAAACGTCTGCTAGAAAAAGACCCTGACGGCGCAGCTGTTGCTAATCTGCTGCTGGCAAAGAAGGGGCGTCCCTGTTTTGACTACCACGTAGGCAAAGGTCCTGGTGTGTGCGTGGGCGCCATTGATACCGTTTCCTATGCAAAGAACGTCAGGCAGGTAGAGAACTTCCTCCGCGGAAATCGCTCTGAGATTGTTTCTGAGCTCAAAGACCAGATGCAAGAAGCTGCCGCTGACCTGGATTTTGAGAAGGCAGCTCGGCTCAAGTCCCGTCTGACTTCACTCTCTGATCTTGATGACCGTCAGCAAGTCACATTTCCTACCTCGGTCAACATTGACCTCATTGGCATTTACCGAGAAGAAACTATCTCCGCCGCCTGCGTGTTTGTTGTGCGAGAAGGCCGTACCATTCGCTCAGTTGAGTTTATCCTGGACAAGGGCTTGGACGTTTCTGAGGAAGAGCTGGTCTCGGGCTTCCTGAAGCGCTACTACGACGAAACCGCTGACATTCCCGCAGAGGTTAACCTGCCCATCGATCTTCTCGATGCAGAGGTTTTGTCCGAGTGGCTGACACAAAAACGAGGGCACAACTGCGTGCTTCACCACCCACAACGTGGCGAGAAGTTCCGTCTTCTTCAGATGGCTTCCGCTAACGCTCGTCATGCGCTGATGCGCCACATGATTCGCACGGGTTATGCTGACGACCGTACTAACCAGGCGCTTCTTCAGCTTGAAAGCGCACTTGCGCTTGACGCGCCACCACTGCGCATTGAGTGCTTTGATATCTCTACGCTTCATGGAAACTTTACTGTTGCATCTATGGTGGTCTTTACTAACGGAAAGGCTGATAAGAGTCAGTATCGTCGCTTTAAGATCCGCGCTGAGCTTGATGAAGCAAACGACTTTGTCTCAATGACGGAGGTCCTGGGCAGAAGGTATAGTCCAGAGCGTATGGCAGATGAACGCTTTGGCTCACGACCTGATTTGTTGGTGGTTGATGGTGGTAAACCTCAGCTGACCGCTGCCATCAATCAGCTTAATGAACTGGGTCTAGACATTCCTGTCTGCGGCCTTGCCAAGTCTGATGAGGAAGTCTTTGTGCCTTGGGATGACACACCAATTGTGTTGCCTACAGGATCTGCTTCTTTGTACCTTATCAAGCAAGTCCGTGACGAGTCTCACCGTTTTGCGATTACCTTCCATCGTGAGCTTAGAGATAAGGCAATGACTGTCTCTATTCTGGATGAAATTCCTGGTGTAGGACCTAAACGCAAAAAAGATATCATGCGCCATTTTGGCTCATTTAAGCGCTTAAAGGCTGCAAGTGTTGAGGATATCTCTCAGGTAAAAGGTGTTTCTGTGAACTTAGCAGAAACTATTTATGAAGAACTCAAGGCTTGGGAAGAATCTTCAACAACTGTACATGAGGAGTTAGATGCAAGGGGAGGAACTCATGAGTAAAACAGCAGACGAGAAAATCTTG
>CAUTGQ010000106.1:0-4163 GCA_963538075.1 uncultured Atopobiaceae bacterium | reverse complement strand
GCTTCTTTCGGGCAGTTTTGTCGAGAGGGGCAGTCTTGTTGGTAAGGTTTGCCGTGTAGGTCAGGAAGGCTACGCTGCACGTATTAATGCAGAAGCAAAGTTTGTTAAAGAGATCAACTCAGAGATTCTTACCACCATTAAGTCAATTATCCGCGCGGGCTCCATTGCGCTGATTCCGCTGGGTATTGGCCTGTTTGTCCGTACGTATTTCATCGGCCATGCCGATTTAAACGAAGCACTTCTTTCGATGATTGCTGCAGTTATTGGCATGATTCCTCAAGGACTTGTTCTTCTCACCAGCTCGGTGCTTGCTATTGCAACTATTAGGCTTGGCCAGAAGAATGTTTTGGTTCAGCAGCAATACTGTATTGAAACGCTGGCACGCGTAGATACTCTCTGTTTGGACAAGACGGGTACTATCACCACGGGAAATATGGAAGTTGCTCGTGTTCTGGATGCTTCGTTTAAGCCAATTACTGAGGCTGCGGGCGCTCTGCAAGCGGCTGTAAATGTTGTCGGCGCAAATAAAGATGATGCCAACGACACGGCTACCGCAATTCTTGCGTATGCATCCAAGCAGGGGATTCAAAGCGAGCGTCCTTCTCGCGTTGTGGCGTTTTCTTCCAAGAGAAAGTACTCTGGCTGCGTCACTGAGGACGGAGAGGCATTTGTTATCGGTGCAGCTCAGTTTGTGCTTGGTCCTGAGGCGGCAGATGTAATTGCAGGCTCCGATGCCTTTGCATCCATTGAACGCGTGCTGGTTGCCTGCCGCGTTGACGGCTTTGACCAGAATGACGCTTTGCAGGGAACGCCTCAGCTCCTGGGTTATGTGGTGCTCAGGGACCAGATTAGAGAGACCGCCCCACAAACCATTGCGTACTTCCTTGAGCAAGGCGTTGACCTGCGTGTTATTTCGGGCGACGACCCTCGTACCGTCTCTGCTATTGCTGAGCGCGCGGGAGTCCCTCATGCCGACGGTTGGGTAGACGCAACTACGCTGCATACAGAAGCAGATATTGCTGCAGCTGTCGAGAAGTACCACGTATTTGGTCGCGTTACGCCAGAGCAAAAGCGTGAGCTTGTTATTGCGCTCCAGAATCTTGGCCACACCGTTGCCATGACCGGCGACGGCGTAAACGACATCCTGGCTCTGAGGCAGTCGGACTGCTCTATCTCTGTTGCTTCAGGTTCTGCAGCAGCTAGAAACGTTGCGGAGATTGTCCTGGCAGATAATGACTTTGCGCACATGCCAGAAGTTGTTGCTGAGGGCAGGCGCTCTATCAATAACCTTCAGCGCTCTGCTGCGCTCATTCTTGTTAAGACGGTTTACACGGCAGCGCTTGCGCTCTATTGCATTATTGCGCCACCATATCCTTTTATTCCTGTTCAGATGTCGCTTCTTTCATTTGCAACCGTTGGTCTGCCATCGTTTGTGTTGGCGCTTGAGCCAAATCACGACCGCGTAAAAGGCAACTTCTTGGTCAACATTTTGCGCAAGTCCCTTCCAGCTTCTATTGCGGTTACCATCACGCTTGCGCTCCTTATGACTGCAGGCCATCTGTTTAAGCTCAATCTTTCTCAGGTATCTACGATGGCGCTTATCACCACCGCAACAGTTGGCTTTGCGTTGCTTAGAAGAATCTCTTTGCCGCTTACCAAGCTTCGCATTGCGCTTCTTGTTGTATGCATTGCCATTGTTGTTGGCGGATGTACGGTGGCGCAGGACTTCTTCCGTATTGCACCGCTCACTCCACGCATCTTGCCATACTTGGCACTTTGTCTGGTGATTTCCGTTATCATCTTCAACAGAATTTCCGAGCGTTACATTCACAACTATGCAAAGGATCGATTCTTTGACCTGGTTGTGAGATTAATGGGAGGAAAGTCAACTTATAGCTCTTCTGCTGATACAAACGATTAAACTGAAGCACAAGCAAAGAGTTGTGGAGGGTGTATGCGTTGTCCAAACTGTGGATCTGAGGTCGATGAAGGGGCTTTAACCTGCCCTCATTGTCAGATTGATCTAAGTTTGACCCAAAGGATTCCTGTTACTCAAGCTCACTGGTGCCCTCATTGCGGCGCCTTGGTGCCTGCTGCCGCAGAAAGCTGCCCAAAGTGCGGCCTCCCTCTGCCACAGGCGGTGCCACCTGCTCGTCCTGCGCGAGCCATCAGGCCCACGCGCAACATCTCGCTCCCAGAGATTGACGCCGCTCCAGCACCTGGCGAGAAACACGATCCACTCGCAGATGCAGACCCTCATGCATCATCTTCTGCTGCAGCAGATCCCACTGTTTTGCAGCAAATGCCAGCCGACAACGCTGACCCAGACGCCACCAGTGCGTTTGCCTCGGTAAGTCGCAGACCAGCTCCCCGCTTTGAGTCTGCAATTCCTTCCGAGCCTTCAAAGGAGAACCTTCCTGAGGCAGAAGGAATCCCTCGCACGCGCGTTATTCTGCTCTCAGCACTTCTTGTTACAACGCTGGTAGTAGCTGCTATTTTTATCATTACGCACCCGTGGGACCCACAGGCAACCGATAATCGCGCAAAGGTTGAGGCTCCAGTCTCATCAACTCCTACTACCACTCCTGTTACGCATCTCACGGGTCAAGACACCAGTGCAACTCAGCAAAACACAAGTTCAGATGCTGTTTTTGATGCACTTGATAGCGATTATCAGAAGCTGGGAGATCTCTCAAAGCGCCTTGATGATAACGAGAAGACCTTTGATCAGCTTGCCATTACCGGCTCTGATCAAGAGCGTGCTGATGCTCAGCAGGAAGTAGAGCAGATATCGCTGGATATCAGTAATGTTATCTCTGACCTTTCAAGCCTTGATGACTCCAATGGAAACTATCGTCAGACCATTGAAAATCTTACTAAGCTTGGCAACTGGCTTCGTAATCGCTCTGATGCTTTGAGTGAGGGATGGAAGCGCTCTGTGGCTTCTTCTAATCCTTCTCAGGACAAAGAGCACATCTTGGCGCCAGTTGATAACATCAGAGACTCCAGCGGCTCCAGCTCATACCAAAAACTTTTTGATGAAAATTACGTGAATTGGAAGCCACAAAAGCAGTAAATCTCTACCGTTCAGCTGCTTTAATTTCAAAAATCTCATCATACTGGTAAAATAATTAGGTTAGAAAAGAAGTTCTTTATTACTAAGGGTTTCTCGCGTTTTCTTCTTCTCTTAGATGTAAAGAAGCTTGGAGGAATTATGTTTGGACTTGATCCATTGTATACACCAGAGCGCCAGGTCACTGGTACTGAGGTAGCTGTCTTTGATACCAACAAGGGAATCATTAAGGTTCAGCTTGACGGTAAGGGCGCACCTATTCATGTAGCAAACTTCTGCGAGCTTGCAGAGTCTGGCTTCTATGACGATACCAAGTTCCACCGTCTTGTCCCTGGTTTTGTTCTTCAGGGCGGAGATCCTAATACTCGTGAGATGAGTGTTGAGGATGTTATTTTTGGTAACCCTGGTCCTGATGGAATTCCTGGTACCGGTGGTCCTGGTTATCGCATCAAAGAGGAGTTCACCACCAATCCTAATAATTCCCACGTTGACGGTGCACTTGCTATGGCTCGTTCTCAAGATCCAAATTCCGCGGGTTCGCAGTTCTATTTTTGTCTTGGTCCACAGCATGGCTTGGATTCCGGTTACACCGTATTTGGCACAACTATCGAGGGAATGGATGTCATTTCCCAGTTAAAGGTTGGCGATATCGTCAATTCCATTAGAATTGAAAACGCTTAAAGCCAAGTCGCACAGACTCTTGGAGGATATTGTGAATCAACAGGCATTTGAGTTAGGTAAATCTGCATATGATCAGGGCGACTGGTTTGTAGCTATCAGTCAGTTTGATGTGGCTAAAGAGCCAGGCGAGGTAAACGGTCAGATTGACCACCTTCTTGGAAACGCTTATATGAAGCTTGGACAGTTTGATTCCGCAGCTTCTGCTTACAAGTCCGCTCTTGCTGACGCATCCTACGGCAAGGTTGGCGCACTCTCCACAAACCAAGGTCGCGCTCTTCTGGCTGCCGGTAGGGTACAGGAGGCAATTGCCGCCCTTACTAATGCTGTCCAGGATGTTTCTTACGCAACTCCTTATAAGGCACAGCTTGCCCTTGGTTCTGCTTACGAGAAAATCGGTGATATTCGCAAC
>CAUTGQ010000105.1:0-4262 GCA_963538075.1 uncultured Atopobiaceae bacterium | reverse complement strand
CTTTGACAATTCAAGCCCAAAAACAAACAGGTGTAGTAATAAAAAACGGAGCCGCAGGTAGCAGCTCCGTTCAGATTCACAGATAAGCTTAGCTTGTTAAATATGCAACCAGTCTTAGAGGGAAACCTTCCAAAGACCGTGAAGGTTGCAGTACTCATAAGCCTCTGCCTCAACACCCTCCTCAAGAGTGAAGGTAGCAACTGGCTCCTGGCCAGGCTTAAGCTGTGCAAACTGAGCGCCGTTCTCAGAAACAAGAGCGATGAACTCAATGTAGTGCTCTTCGAGCATTGGATGAGCAACCTCACCAACACGGACGGTAACGGTGTTGCCCTCACGAGTAACAAATGGAACGTGCTTCTCAGCTGCACCGTCAGTAACGCCAGCCTGGAGAAGCTCAAGGTCTGCTGCCTCTACGTTGCCTGCGACACCGTAAACAACAGCGCCTGTCTCCTTGTTACGATAAAACTTTGCGTCGATCATTTTTTCTCCTCTCACGACATCCGAAGATGTCAGAATTTCTTAGCAAGTGCTACTTAAATAGTAACAGTTATTACTTAAGAGTAACCTGCAAATTTAGAATCGACAGAATCTAAACAATCTGTGCGTATCCGCTTTGACCAATAAAATCTTTAAGCTCGGTCAAAAGAACCATGCTACGTCCATCAATCCTGGTAGGAATTTCCATGCGCATAACATCGCCCATGTCTGTTTCTACCCTAATCTCAATACAGTCCATGCCGGGATAGCGCGAGAAGATCTGTCCAAGTGTCTCGATAGCCTGTCTTTGAAGTTGAGAAGCTGGCATATGAATAACGAGTGTCTTTGGTGTGTTGTTAGCACTGTTAAGCTCAATAGGATTAACTTCTTGAGCAATAACCTGGTCTCCTCTATCAGAGCGCTCAAGCTTTCCAAGAACAGAAATGAAGATGTCGCTCTGGCTCTCGCCAGTCTCTGGGTCAACATCTCCAGCAAGAAGTCTTGCAGCCTTCTTGTAGAGCTTAGGGAACATGACAATAGTGACGCTACCCTCCATGTCTTCAAGCGTAACAATTGCCATTGGGTCGCCGTTTTTAGTAGTGCGCTTCATAACATTAGTAACCATGCCCGCAAAGCGAATAGGTTTACCTTCTGGAACTTTGAACTGCTGAGACATAGCACCGTTAGGAAGCTGAACCTCTACATTCTCTTCAATTTCTGCAAGGGCATAATCTCTGCTCTTAGCGAGGGCATACTCATATGGACGAAGCGGATGATCAGAGACATAAATACCTAAGACCTCGTACTCTTTAGTAAGTTTAAATCGCCTATCCCACTCAACGCCATCTGGCTCTGGGACAATATCACTAAAACCAGAACCCTCTACTTCTGCAAACATATCAAACATAGAGAACTGACCAACAGCCTTATCTTTTTGACGCTTAGTAGCAGCATCGATAATGTTTTGTGGATTGTTCTTATCCACAAAACTCATCATCTGCATACGGGTATAGCCTGTTGAGTCAAAAGCTCCTGCCTTGATAAGAGCTTCAACAACGTTGCGCTTTGCCTGACTTGCGTCAACACGATCAACAAAATCATGAATATTGGCAAAAGGGCCGCCCTTTTGGCGCTCAAGCATAATAGCTTCACCAACACCAGCTCCTACGCCGCGGATTCCTGCAAAGCCAAAACGAATACCCTCTTTAGTAGCCGTAAAGTCTTTACCGGACTCGTTAATATCTGGCGGAAGAATCTTGATGCCCTCATGACGGCTAGCGATTTCGTAGTGAACAATCTTATACGTCTTGCACTTGTACGAGGTAAGATCTGCTGGCATAAACTCATGTTGATAATGAGCTTTAATCCATGCAGTCTGCATAACAAGAATTGCATAACCAGCAGAGTGAGACTTGTTGAATGCATACGATGCAAACTCAAGAACATCGTCCCAAATGCTTTCTGCAACCGAGCGATCAAATCCGTTACGAACTGCGCCGTTTTTCCAGTGAGCTTCCATGGTCTCATCAGTACCGTCATCCCAGTGCTGGACAACTTCCTGCATGAGTTTGATCTTCTTTTTTGCTACTGCTTTTCTGACCTTGTCAGACTCGCCTGCGGTAAAACCAGACATCTTCATAGAAATCTGCATAACCTGCTCTTGGTAGACCATGGTTCCGTAGGTTTCTTCCAAGATGTCGTGAAGACGTGGATCGTAGTCTTTGACTTCTTCTCTACCGTTCATACGGTTGATATAGCTGGTAACCATACCTGCGTTAAGAGGACCAGGACGATAAAGAGCGATAAGTGCGACGATGTGCTTATACTCTGTTGGTCTCATGCCCTTAATGGTTGCAGTCATACCTGCAGACTCAACCTGGAAAACACCAGCAGTTCGACCTTCTCTAAGAAGTCTATAAATTTCTGGATCAGTAAACGGAATGTTATCTACATCGATATCAATACCGTAGTTATCCTTCACGTTTTTGATTGCACGAGAAATAACCGTTAGAGTTCTTAGTCCCAAGAAGTCCATCTTAAGAAGGCCCATGTCTGCGACAGAGTGGCCCTCGTACTGCGTAATTTCTACGCCGCCCTTGGTATCTACCTTGGTAGGAACGTGGTCATTTACAGGCGTAGGAGCAATCAAGACCGCACAAGCATGCACACCCTCACCACGATGCAAGCCCTCAATAGACAGAGCTGCATCAATGATTCTTCTAGCATCAGGGTCATTCTCGTACGCATCTTCAAAATCAGCAGAATACTGATCAGCGCCTTTTTGGCCTTCTTGAGCCTTATGAAGAACAAACTTAAGGTGAGCGTTAGGATCTCCTGGAATCATCTTAGAGAGGCGCTGACCCATATAAACGGGGTAACCCAGAACGCGGCACGCGTCATTTATTGCCTGTTTTGCCTTGATGGTCGAGTACGTAATAACGTGAGAAACACGCTCAGATCCATAAATCTGACGGACGTGCTCAACAACCTCAAGACGACGCTCATCGTCGAAGTCCATATCAATATCTGGCATCTCTGAACGCTGTGGAGACAAGAACCTCTCAAACATGAGGCCATTCTCAAGAGGGTCAAACGAGGTAATATCCATGGCATATGCAACAATAGCGCCCGCTGCAGATCCACGACCAGGACCTACACCAATGCCATTCTCTTTTGCCCAACGAACATACTCCTGAACAATCAAGAAGTAATCTGCAAAGCCCTTTTTGCAGATAATGTCGTACTCATACTCAAAACGGTCTTTAACGTTAATCTCGTTGATGACAACGTTTTGCCAATCATCTCCATAACGTCTTGCAAGACCAAGCTCACACTCTTTTCTAAAGCGCTCCTCTGAGGTCTCCCCCTCTGCCAAGTCTGGGAACTTTGGCAGATACATATGGGTCCAGTCCAGCTCATAGTTGCACTTATTTGCAACCTCAATGGTGTTCTCGATAGCTTCTGGACACCACGAGAAAAGCTGGCGCATTTCTTGCTCACTCTTAAGGTAGAACTCGCTGCCTGTCATGCGTTTGCGGTTCTCGTCATCTACACGAGCGCCGGAGCCAATGCATGAAGCAATGTCTTGAACGCTTGCATCTTCTTTAGTGAGATAGTGGTTATCGTTGGTAGCAACTACCTTAATACCAAGGTCATGACCCATCTTTACAATGCGTTCTGCAAGAGTCCTATCGGTATATCCTCCCCAACTTGGATCAGATAAACCGTGATCTTGAATCTCTAGGTAGAAATCATCTCCAAAGATATCTTGATAGATTTTTGCCCAACGCTCTGCTTCTTCTGGACGACCTTCAAACAACAAACGGGGAATGATGCCAGAAACACAAGCTGAAGTGCAGATAATTCCCTCGTGATAACGCTTGAGCATCTCAAGCGTAGTGCGTGGCTTGTAATAGAACATATCTTTTGAGCCAGCCTCTGACATCATCTTCATCAGATTGACATAGCCGGTCTCATTTTTAGCAAGCAGAATAAGGTGATACCGTACCTGCTTAGTGCCCTTCTCAATGCAATCATCAAGAATGAAATAAGCTTCACAGCCAAATATTGGCTTGATAAGTGGAGAAGGTTTGTTGGCTTTTACCGCCTCAATGTCATGCGTTTGATTCCAAATTTGAACGTCAGAAGCCCATTGAGCATGAACTTTATCGTGCTCACCAGCATTTGGATCATCTGCGGGAGGCTCTTCTAGATCCCAACCCTTTTCAAAACATTCCACATCGTGGCACCACTGTCCAAAATCTTTAAGTGCCTCATTGTACTTA
>CAUTGQ010000104.1:0-4340 GCA_963538075.1 uncultured Atopobiaceae bacterium | reverse complement strand
GAGATCTATCGCTGTGACTGGAGTTCAGACGTGTGCTCTTCCGATCTGCTGCTTGTTATTACGTGGGCTGCCGCAATTCTTGGCGACCAGATGAACTTTATGATTGGCCACTTTTTTGGTCAAAAAATTATTGCTTCTGGAAAAGTCAAAGCACTTACTCCAGAGCATCTTGAGAAGACCCAGAAGTTTCTGGACAAGCATGGTCATCTGGCAATTTTCTTAGGGCGCTTCTTCCCCTTTATCCGCACGTTTGTGCCTTTTATTGCGGGTATGGGCGGTATGCACTGGAGAAACTTTGGTATCTACAACATCCTGGGCGGCCTTACGTGGTCCACGATGTTTGTACTTCTCGGCTATTTCTTTGGCGGCATCCCTGTAGTTCAGGAGCACTTTGAGCTGCTGATTGTAGGAATTGTTGCGGTTTCGATCATCCCTACAATTGTGGGAATTGTTCGTGGGCGTATGCATAAGGGCCAGAAGAACAACGAAGAAGCCGCTGACAAAGAAGAAGATAAAGCGGAGTAAACGGCCTCTGTGCTTCTCGTAATTTGATGATAGAAATCCCGTCAGGAAAGACTCGGCCTGACGGGATTATTTTTACTCTTTGGAGAGCTGGTAGGTATCAGTAAAGGTGACTGTCTGACCGTTTTCTGTGTGAGTGGAAATAAGCTGAGCTACCACGCTGTTATCAGCAATATCAAAAGTGACTTTCAACTGTGGTTTTTGAGTTGTGATGAGGGCCGCGCTGGAAGCAGAATGAGTATCCAGACTTGCATTGGTTAAATCTACCACTCCAGAAACCTGAATTTGATCTCCGATGGTTCCAGAAGTAGTCAGAGAGACAGATGCGTTCTTGAACTCAGTGTCACCTGGATACCAACGATACGAGGTATTGAGCGCTCCATGGTTGTGGACAACACCCTCTGCAGTACCCGTAAGTACCAGCTGATCTCGAGAAAAACCAGCAGACGTTACGGTCAGCGTTAAAGGATTAGTTCTGCCAGCGTAACAAGGACTGCCGCTACTGGCTTCACAGCTAACAAAGGTGCCCTTCCACGTTCCCACCAGTCCGCTGTAGTCGTACTTTAACCCTGCCGAAGGGCTGACTGTGTCTAGCGACCAGGTACCCGTAGAAGCATCAAACGTAAATGAAGCCGTAATATCACAGGTGAGCGAGCCATAGAAGGTTGGTGAAACACCTGACATTCTTACCCAGCAAGTCTGTTGTTCACGATCAAAGCCTGCATCAAGAACAGTAAACGTTGCACCAGAGAACTGCGAGCTATAAGAAATAGCTTCGTTTGGATTTTTTTCATCAAGCTTGGCTAGTACATCGCCGATGGCATCAAGGACTTTTGTTGTGGAAACACCTGAAGTTGCCTGGTAGGAGACAGATTGGGTCTCTTCATCACCAATAGCGTTCCAGCCCTGGGTATTTGCGTATCCTAACTTGGAAATCTTTGTGGCAGCAATTGCGTTACCCGTGTAGGTAAGGCGTACGACAGAGTTGGCGTAGCCGGTAGCGCCAAACTGAGCGGCATCGCTGGAGATTGCCGTGGTACTTCTGGTGCGAGAAACAACTTCAATGCCCGTAAGGAGTAAGGACTCATCAGCGTCATACTCACCCGGAGTCCAAGCTGGAGCTTCGGCTCGTGTACGAGCGTCAGCGATAACAGTATCTGTTGAAGGAACGTTGCTCACGCGAATAAAGAAGACGATAACCGCAGATAAAAGAGCAAGACTTAAGAGCGCAAGAATGCCAGAAAGCAAGCTGTAGCGGCGTACAAACCTAAAAAGTGCACGGCGCCTACTGCGAAGATAGCTTGAGAACGTATCAGCAACATCTTTTATAGAGGTTGTATCATCGTCAGACGTTGTATCACCTGCGCTAGCAGTGCTTTTGGAAGGAGCCTCAGCAGCTTCAGACTCTGAGTGTTCGTGGGCACTCTCTTCAAGCTCTTTGAGGCGAGCTTCTACAGCAGAAAGATCTTGCGTTAGAGCTGCATCGTTTACGATTTTCTCCAGGTCAGTTGTGCTGTCCGCATCGTTTTCAGAAGAGTCTTCATCTAAAGCCGAGCCGTCCTCTTCGCCGTCTTCGTCTAGACCAGGGAAGATAGGGCTGACAACTTCCATGATGTAGTCTTCGTCAGCAGCAGCCAAGTCAGCAGCAATAGGGTCGGTGACCTCTTCAAGCTCGTCGGTTTTCTCGCCATCAGCGGCAGCTGCCTCAACAGCCTGGGCATCAAGAGTCTTCTGATCAGAAGATGCTTCCTCTGCAGCAGGCGTGTTATCTGGTTGTGAAGTTTTGTTCTTAGAAGTCATGGCGCCTCATTACCGTATGAACCTGCTGTAATTTTCTCACAATTACGTAACTTGTGTACCCTCATCCTGTGCAGATAGCGAGGTATCGGTTTAAAAACTGCCTAGTGGTGGTACACTTCTTTAGTTGAAATCTCACCTCGCAAGCAGCTTGCGCTACAGTTTGACTACAGGCTCATAAGCCAAGCGCGCACGAGGCACTTATCTTAGGAGCAAGAATGCGTGACAAGCTAGAAAAAATCGTTGAGGCCTATGCTGAGCTTGAGCAAAAGCTTGCAGACCCAGCCGTTGTCTCTGATCCAAAAGAGTATGCTCGCGTAGCAAAAGAGCACTCTAATCAGGCGGACTTGGTTGCTCACGCCAATAAGTACATCACCGCCCTCGATGACATTGAGGCTGCAAAAGAGCTTCTCAACGCCACTTCTGATCCAGAAGAAAAAGAGATGCTGCAGGAAGATATTGCTGCTAATGAAGAGATGCTTCCTCAGCTTGAGGATGAGATCAAGGTCATGCTAATCCCAGGCGATCCAAATGACGAGAAGGACACTATCGTTGAGATTCGCGCTGGTGTTGGTGGCGATGAGGCGGCAATCTTTGCAGGCGACCTCTTCAAGATGTATGAGCGCTTTGCCGAGGCTCGTGGTTGGAAGACAGAGATTCTGTCCAGCTCTCCTTCTGAGGCTGGCGGCTTTAAGACTATTGAGTTTAAGGTCACGGGCGATAAGGTCTATTCAGTTATGAAGTATGAATCCGGTGTTCACCGTGTTCAGCGCGTTCCTAAGACTGAGTCTCAGGGTCGTATCCAGACCTCAACCGCAACCGTTGCAGTTCTCCCAGAGGCTGACGAGATTGATATTCAGATCAACCAGGAAGACCTGCGTATTGATACCTACTGCGCATCCGGCCCTGGCGGTCAGTGCGTTAACACCACGTATTCCGCAGTTCGTATTACTCACCTGCCAACAAATACCGTTGTTCAGTCTCAGGATCAGCGTTCTCAGATTCAGAACCGCGAGGTCTGCATGCAGATGCTTCGTGCCCGTCTTTACGAGATGGAGCTTGAGCGTCAGCAGGCTGAGCAGGGTGCAGAGCGTCTTTCCCAGATTGGTCATGGCGCACGTTCCGAGAAGATCCGCACATACAACCAGCCACAGGACCGCGTAACCGACCACCGCGTTGGCTTTAACGGTACCTACAACGGCGTTCTTCTTGGCGATACGCTGCCATCCGTTATTGAGGCTCTTGCTGCAGCAGAGCGTGCCGAGAAACTCGCTCAGGCTGTCTAAGGTGCAAACTTCATGACAGATGAAGTTTGGACAATCCAGAAAATTTTGACGTGGACTACTCAGCACCTGGAAAAGAAGGGTGATGAGCATCCACGTCTTTCTGCAGAATGGCTTCTGTCCGCAGTGACAGGCCTTTCTCGCGTTCAGCTCTACACCAACTTTGACAAGCCGCTTTCTGCAGACGAGCGCACTCGCATGCGCGAGGCAATTAAGCGCCGTGCAGAGGGCGAACCGCTTCAGTACGTGACGGGCGAGATGCCCTTTAGGCACCTGGTACTTACGTGCGAGCCGGGCGTGCTTATTCCACGACCAGAGACAGAAGTGCTGGTAGACGTTGCGCTCGAAGGCGTTGATGCGGCAACTCCAAACGCCGACGGAGAAGTGCGTGTACTTGAGGTTGGCGTTGGAACGGGCTGCATATCGCTCTCTATTGCCACTGAGCGCCCACAGACACACGTCTACGCCACGGACCTTTCTCCTAAGGCAATTGCGCTGGCAACTCGCAACAGAGACGCCTTGGACCTCCAGGAGCGTGTGGAGCTCATCGAGTGCGACCTGGTAGAAGGCGTACCCGCTGAGCTTGCACAGTCCTTCTCGGTATTGGTGTCTAATCCGCCTTACATTCCTACAAGCGTGCTTGAGCAGGAAGTTCCTGCCGAGGTCAAGGGCTTTGAGCCTGAGCTGGCGCTTGACGGGGGAGAGGACGGTTTGGACGTCTATAGGCGATTGCTGGAG
>CAUTGQ010000103.1:0-4453 GCA_963538075.1 uncultured Atopobiaceae bacterium | reverse complement strand
CACAAAGAATTGGCATAAAAAAAGGAGTTCCGATTTCTCGGAACTCCTTTTGCATAATGTGCTGTGGCTTTTACAGCTCATTCATTACGCGAACAAGCTTTACAGCATAGTTCTTATCCATTGCCCACGTTCCAGCAAGCTTGCGGATAATGTTAGCTTTCTTAGCAAGAATCCATGCTCCGTAGCGCTGGTCAACCTCTCGAGCTTTGCTTGGATCAACGGTCAGTGGCTCATAGCCTGCGTATGCACGAAGGTGCAAAGCCTGCGCGCGGAGTCCCTTAAGAACGGTATCAAATGAGAGACCACGCTCTCCGTCTCCAGTTGCACCCATACCACCAAAGTTGCACTGCTCAGGAAGAACATCGCCACCAAAGCGAAGGTTACCTGTCTCAATCATGACCTGCGCATAGAGAAGCTCTGGACGAACTCCCTCGTCAATTGCAGCCTGCCATAGCTGGTTTACAAAATCAGTTCCTGTTGCAGCGCCCTTCTCGGCATAGACAGCTGGATAAGCAGAACCTACGCGCTTGTTGAAATCTCGCTGGAGGTCCTCTTTCGTGACAAGAGGTGCTCCAAGAACGCTGGTGCGATCAGAGAAATTACCGCGAGTTGGCTCAATTGGAGAATCGTTATCAGTAGGGGTGTTGTTAGCGTCTCTATTATCTCCACCGTTATCGCTGTCAACGTTTCCACCTCTACCGTTATTGGTATCAGTAGGCTTAATGTTGAGAACACCATATGTATCTGCGTGTACAACACGACCATCTGAAAGCGTGATGTCTTGGTTACGGAGCAGGCCATTATTCTCGTCAAAGTAATAATATGAACCATTGATTGATTGCAGACCAAAGAGGGCGCCGTGCTCAGTAGTAGTTGGATCAAAATACCAGGTCTTTCCATTTGGAGTATTAAACCAACCAGATGCCAAAGCACCGCTTGATTGAGCCCAAGCCCAAATATTGTTAGGCAACGCAATCCAACCATTAGAGGTCATGCCATTGTTTACGTCGACATAATACGAGCCACTAGAAGTCGAAAAAACGCCGGTCTTCATAAGTGGGTAAGTTGCATTCTCATCAAAGTAGAACCACTTACCGTTAGGCATATACTTCCAGCCAGCATAAAGAGAGCCATCTGAATTTGCCCATGCCCAATTACCATCAGCAAGGCTAATCCAGCCGCCATAAAGAAGACCATGAGTAACATCAATGTAGTACTTCTGATAGCCATCGGACATCAAACCAAAGGTAGCGCGATAGTTGTTATTACTATCAAAGTAGAACCATTTGCCGTTAGGCATACGTTTCCAACCGGCTTGCAATGAACCATCTTCTGTTGCCCATGACCAAGAATCGTCAGGCCAGTGAATCCAATTATTCTTTACAAGGCCATTCACTTCATCAAAGTAATAAGACTTACCTGAAATGGTCCTCTGACCAAGAGCGGCAGCGTTATGAGATGCAGCTGCGTCAAAGTACCAAACTTTACCATTTGGCGTAGTAAACCAGCCGGAGACAGCAATGCCTCTTGCATCAAAATAATGCCATCCGTCATCGTCTTTAAGCCATCTGCTTACGTAAGCAGTGCCGTTGTCGTCGGAATACATCCATCCTTCAGCAGCTCTACGCCAGCCATAGGATTCTTTAATTTTTGCGTCATAGTTTGTCTGACGGGTTACTTCTTGACCATCAGAAGATCTTGCAGTGATATACAGGGTGTAACGGCCGCTAGCAGGAAGCGTAAAGGTAGACGAAGTTGCCGTTGTATTAGATGCAACCGTTACCTTTGCTCCGTCTGGACCAACATAGCTATACGTAAACGTCGCACCAGTAACTACACCAGTAAGAACTGGCTTTAGAGTGATGTCACTATCCTTTTGAGCTACTGAAACACCACTCATGCTCCACCAGGTATCAGAGCTGTACATTTCCCAAATTGCCCATGCATCTGCCCAGCCAATGTAGTCAACCTTAGAATTATCACCAAGGTCTTTAAACTCAGCAGCATGTGCTGGATTAGAGATAAACTGGTGCTCGATAATTACGCCAAGAATTCCTTTTTGACGAGCATAGCGGACAATACCGTAATAATCAGACTCATCGCCATTCTCGTAATAGTCTGTTCCATATTGGTCGTTGTAGCCACGTTCTGTTGCGCCGTCACCGCGGGTAACAATACCAACTTTATTTCTGAGGTAATAGTTAACCTTGCCAGCAAGAGCCTGACCAGCAACGTAAAGATCATAGTTGTAGCTCACCTTATGAGGAACAAGTACCTCTGAGCCCGTTGCAGATGCAGGGCCGGCGTTGTAGTGAAGCGAGATGATGACACAAGCGTTTGCGTCAACAGCACGCTGTACGCGCGTCTTGATCGATGGATCCTCGTGTTCTCCACGAACAACAACAACCTGTACACCCCATTTTTCCAGATACTTCTTGGTGTACATGGCAGTTGCCCAAGCCAGGTCTCCCTCTTTGAGTCCAAAGTAGGTAGCACCTGGATCTCTGCCTTCAAGGCCATCACTGTGACCTGGGTCAAGCGCAATAGGTCTGCCAGTTGCACGAGCAAGTGCTACGGCATCTTTTAGTGATTCACTCTGAATTATGTTGCCTTGGGCATCCATTGTGGTGTAGGTAGTTGCATATGCGCTTTGAACTGTTGTTGCAAACAATGCTGCGACAACAAAGAACAAAACAGCAAGCAATTTACCGCGAGTATTAAATAAGCTGCGTTTCATGCGGTCCTCCGAAAAGTATTGGTTTACTCCTCTTCATACTTGCTAAAATTTTACACTAGACTGGCACGTCAACAATAAAAAACACAAGCTCACCGCAACTTGATTGGAACTCTGTGATTTTCTCGACACTAGAAGATATTCTTGCAACAGATTTTGAAGCAGCAATCTTTGATTTTGATGGCACTATTGCTCACACGCACCATATTTGGAAGCTTGTTGACCAGGAGTTTTTTGAGTCGCGAGGAATCCCTTACACTCCAGAAATTGGCAAGATTCTCTCCCCTCTTGGATTTGAAAGGGGAGCCGAATGGGCAATTGCCACCTATGGGCTAAAGGAAGATCCAGAAAAGATTGTCGCCGAGTGGAAAGAACTCAGTAAAAGCTTCTTTGTAAACTCCGTGCAGCTTCGACCTGGTGTTGTTGATTTTATTGGCAAGCTACAAGAAAAAGACATCCCTACTGCATTGGCAACTGTCAACGAGCCGGAGCTTCTTGCTCTTCTTGAGCCTCGTTTACATCTATCCACTCTGTTTGATACTCAGGTGTTTGCAGCAGATGTTGGATCTGCAAAAGATGAGCCATATCTATACTTGGAGACTCTTGCGCGCCTTAGAGCTCAAGCCGAGAAAACAATTCTGTTTGAAGACATCCCACTAGCTCTTCAGACAGGAAATTCTATTGGCCTTATTACCTGCGCTGTTAATTGTGAAGATGAGCATCAAGATATCGAGAAACTCTCTGAGCTTGCTGACTTTACCATCAAGCACTGGTATTAATGTTCTTGGCTAACGTAGCTGTAAAAATGGCGATGTAACAAAAAAGGAGACCCGAAGGTCTCCTTTTGATGGTAGTGTTCGCAAGTACTAGATCTTGTGGACGCTAGAAGCCTGGAGCTTACCGTTCTGGCCGGTGGTAATCTCAAACTCGACAGGCTGACCCTCATCGAGAGTCTTGAAACCGTCCATCTGAATCTCGGAGAAGTGTACGAACAGATCGTCGCCATCCTCACGAGAGATGAAGCCGTAACCCTTGTCTGGATTAAACCACTTTACAGTACCCTGAGCCATTTCGTGCCTTTCTTTCTTAGCCCCGCAGGGCAAAACTGCGCCTGTGGAGCGCGATACCGTGACGTTTCGCCACGTGAAATATAATAACCTTAATCAACAACTTATGTGGCGAGAAACCACTCATGGAGATTTTCACACCATCTACCGGAAGAGCCACAGGTAATCAAGCTGTTTTCCAGCATTTATTTATGGATATATCTGCTATTAAACGTTTTTTATCTCATTAGTTGAGCATTTTTTCATAGAAGATAGAGAATTTGTATAGGATTAATTTACGGGAACAATAACAGACATATCAAACTATTATTTATATAGAAAGTTATCCCTTCAAAAAAGGATATGCCCATGAAAAAGAAGACATGTTTGTCCAGCAGGCCTTCAATGCAAAAGCTCATTGCAGTTGCTTCGTTGAGTGCAGCTCTACTTTGCGGACTCCACGCTACTCCTGCTCTTGCAGAGACTACTGATACTTCCACAGTAAGTGCTCCTGAATCAACTTCTAAATCCTATTATCCAAAGTGGAAAAAAGTTGATGGAAAGGTATATTTTTATACTGAAGATGGAACTATTCTAAAAAGTCAGTGGATTACTTATGACAGTCATCAATACTATGTAGATGAAACAGGTGCAGCAGCATCTGGTTTCTATA
>CAUTGQ010000102.1:0-4461 GCA_963538075.1 uncultured Atopobiaceae bacterium | reverse complement strand
GCTGGGTAGCTCAGTCGGTAGAGCAGGGGACTGAAAATCCCCGTGTCAGGGGTTCGATTCCCTTCCCCGCCACCACGACTTGAATCGGCTCAGAGATTATTCTCTGGGCCGTTTTCTTTTATCTTTTGATGTTAACGTGGCAAACAGAAAAAGAGGTACCTCTTTTAAGAAGCACGTCTTTCACAGGGTTCTTGCATTAAAAAATTGAACTAAAACTATCGATACGTACGCAAAGCTTCGATGAGCTCAGAAGCTTCAATACCTAGAGCTTCAGCAAAAGAAAAGACTTCTCCGAGTTTAACGCCACGCTCGCCTGATTCAACCTTTGATATGAATGCTTGATCTCCAGCAAGGTGCTCAGCAACCGCCTCTTGAGTAAGACGTTGCTTCTTTCGCAAATCGCGAAGACACTGGCCCACTAATCTGTTAGATATCTGCTCCATAAATGCAGCGTAAAACTATCAACTCAAATATGCCAAAATCGCATATTTTCTTAAAAAAGAAATTCTCCCCGACAAGTTCACGGGGAGAATTAAAACCTTTAAACGTAGCTTCTTGGGATGTTTATTGAAGCGCTTATGGCATTAGAAGCCACCACCGCCGCCTCCGCCGCCGAAGCCGCCACCGCCGCCTCCGGAGAAGCCGCCACCAAAACCGCCGCCAGAACTTGAATTAGAAGAAGCGAGCGCTGCCGTGGAGACAGAATGAGCAGCTGTAACACTCTTGGTTACGCTCTCAATTGCATTGGTTCGCATGCCATTTCCATAGTAATACCAGCTATAAACAGGCATAAACTGAGGATCTTTGAGCATCTCTGGCATTGCAACTTTCAGCTGCTCGATAACCTTATCCGCAACACCAAGCGCAACTGCCATAACCAGAAGCCTATTCCAAAGAATGACGTCAGTAGGGATTGCTTCATGTAGATTGGTGAACTCAGTAAGCCACTTTCTTAGCGCACGAGTCTTAGCAAGCGTCTCAACACCCTCTCTGTTCATCAAATCAAACGAGCCAATGTTTACAAGTGCAACAAGACCGGCAATGACAAGAATGAACAGATGTAGTAGTAGATTGGCAAATGAAACATCAGCCATAACACCCATGAAGAATGCAGCAGCTGCAACAAGAACATCAACAGCAATCAGAGCACCAAGAATTCCCTTACCGTGGAATGGAATCTTATTTGTTCCATACTTAGCAGCATAGCTAAGCTTGATGGGGCTCTCCCAAGACTCATATGCCTTATTAAAATCTTCTGGATGTGATGAAGCATATTTGCCAATTTGCTTCATAGTAACAGTGGTGTTTACCGCTCCAGATTCTCCGGCCTTATCAAAGATTAACCTCATTGCCATGATATCAATCTTATTTGACAGTGAACTGCCAGGGTAGAAAGGCTGCTGGCTTTCTGAAAGGTCTTGAACCTTTGTAAGACAGTAATCAGACTTCTCCATACCAAGGAAGTTTGTACTAACCGTCTTATTCAAGCTAATGTACTTTGAATCCGAAAGGTGCATAAGGGTTGCTGTCAGAGCGTCTCCCTTAATCAGCTCACCGTTGTAAAGCATAGAAAGAACTGCCGGGTGATCATTAGATGGAACATCTCTGTAGTAAAGGTCATTAAACTGAGGAGCCATTACCTTTTTGTATTGAATACGCAGCAAGATTGCTGCTACAACGGTGATAGCTGCAAGTACTAATGGCGCATAAAGAATAAGAGCTACCTGAGTTTTTGCAACTTCACGCTTGTGATTTGCTTCATCCGCCCACGCTTGTTCCTCAGACAAGATGCTGCTCAGTTTATTCTGCTGAATAGGAGCTAGCCCAGAAACCCAATCGCTTGGGAATGTAATACGAGCTTCCGCAAATTCATCAGTTCCTACACCAGGAACTTTGTAGACAACTGCATTGTTGGTAATTTCAACATTTGCATCTAGTGGACCATGTCCCCAGGCGCGAACAGTATCTCCGGCAACTATAGACTGTCCTGATGGGACAGGAAGATGAATAGTAGCAGTGACATTTCGAGACTCAGAATCCCAGCCATCAGATACAAACTTCCAGTACAACTCCGCGGTATCCGACCAGTTTGTTACAACATTAGTAATGTCATACTCGATAGTGATATGTGCTGACTCATCATCATGCGCTGAATAAATCTTTAAGTTCAACATGTTGTTTGATTGAGTTGGAACATAATACTCATCTGAGCTGGAATTATTTCCACTAGAGTCTTTACTATAAATCTGACGAGTTCCTTGCCTATCCTGAACCTTAACTGAAGTAATGTTTACTTCAACGTTCTGTCCATTGTATTTATTCTTTCCAACTGGAAGATTCCAATAGACACCATGAAAACTACCATTGAAATAGAACGTACGAGTTTCTACGACATGCAACGTTCCGTCTTTTTGAACCGTCGCATCAATATTTACCGTATCTATTGAAAGGTCGCGCGCAAATGCTCTTGCAGGCGTAATTAAAAACGCAACAGCCAAAAGCATTATGCAAAGCGCAATCTTTACAAACTGGCTCTTTTTAGAAGAGCGAAGCGAGACTTTATACATGGAAACTCCTTTATGTTACTTTCGCAACTCTTCTTAAAGGATACCACGTACTGTTTAATCTGCTGGTGAATATGAGTTATCCAGTTCAAACAAAGCAGGTGGCAGGCCTTTATCCCACTCCTCTCCTACTTCCTCAGAAAGCAAATACTCATCAGTTTCTATAAAGGGAAGGTTGGCAATTCTTTTATTTCTTGATACTTCGAGATTGCATACAAGTGAGCTTGGACCGCTGAAGTCTAGAAGGCACCCGTAACAAATTCTCATGTCCTGAAACAGCTTTTCTCCGCATCTGGGGCAAATTTTTACGGAGTAGTTTTCTATAGCCATAGCGACTCCTTCTTTCAACGTTGCTTTCTTCAGTACTTATTTCTTGAATGAGCACTTTCTGACCAACCTCAAACCATGGGAAATCATCAACTGATGGTCTTTCAAATGTGCAATAAGCACCCGCACAGCTATGAATTTGTTTAGGATGTACTCGTCTCCGAATTTTTAAAATTTCTCCGTGATCGTCTGCAAATGCGATATCAATCGGATACGTCATTCCAAAAGTATGAACTGAAGAGCACCTTAGAAGTAAGACTGGAGGAGCTGTTATCTCGGTACCCAAAAGACCGACGAACTTTTCGAAGCCTCCTTGTAACAATTCAAAAATTTGCTCTGAATTAGGGACTTCTTCTATCGAAACCTGTACATTCATTTTCAAATCACAACTCCCGACTTATAGGGACTAACAACAATTGAAGTTGTATGGGTGAGGTACAGAGGAGACTCTAATGACACTAAGGGGAGACGCACAGTATGTGGCCAAGGTCTGTACTTTAGAGTTGCTTGATATTTAGGAAAAACAGAGACCATATTCCCAATCCCCTCCTTTTCTCCCTCCATGGAGACGACAATGTCGCAATTGTCATCACATTTAAGAGCAGTTTTTATTTTCTGAGTTAAGTTTTCTAGCGTTCCTCCATCCGTGGAATGACTGGAAGAAATTCCATGAGCAATGATTTGATCTGCCGCAACACGATCAAACTTTGAGCACATATCTGCAAACTTAAATAAATTGATTGCAATTAGAGCAACCACTAATACAACCGGAAGTACCAATGCAGTCTCAACAAACATTTGCCCTTTTTGGCAACAAAGAAATTTCATTTTTCTCATATGCCACCAAAAACTTTCTTAACATCAATTTCTAAAGGAATCTCAATATCAATGACAGGAATGGTCAGCTTTGCAATTGTGATTTTGTCAGGCAAATACTGGAGAGAAAACGCACCAAGTGAACGAGCTAAAGCAATTGGATCTGATGTATTAGGTATTTTCTGAACTAGTTCACGAATCGTTGATTCTTTCTCAAAGCCAGCTTGTTTCAAAACACTTTCTGTATTAACAAGAACAGGCTTCATTTGTCTTAAATCACTTGGCTCTAATCCAGCGTCAATAACTATTTGTTTCAAAGCACTCTGTAATTTGGAGCCGACACTTCCACCTGTTATTCCGTCAACGTTATCAAGAAATTCCGACAGCTTAGAAGACCAAGAAGTTACACCATCCCCATATGAGATTAAAAGAGATCCCCACAAGCTCATTACCTTATCTATGGTCTGTCCAATAAACCCTCCCCTCCTTTCAACCTGATCAAAAAAGCTTGAAAGAACGTTGTTTGTAGAAGAGCTGTCTGGAGCAAGCGTTGCTCCGGATATTGCATATCCTTCTGGGAGAAAAACCGACTGCTCAAGTGTTCCTAAACTTCCTTGAAATTCTGGAGATGAACCTCCTCTTCTCACAAATGAAATACATCCCCAAGCTCCTGGAGGACATAATCTGGGCCTAGCAACCTTTAGGGCATAAAGTGCTTTTTGAAATATTCAAGTTGATTAATCTGCAGCTTCAG
>CAUTGQ010000101.1:0-4521 GCA_963538075.1 uncultured Atopobiaceae bacterium | reverse complement strand
CTCCTTTCGAGGTGCAACGACAACGGTAATGTGGCTCATGCGCTTGTTAATGCGGGAAGCCGAACCCTTTGCACGAGGGCGAATACGCTTAAGCGTTGGGCCTTCGTCAACAAAAGCGGTCTTGACTACCAGGTTGTTAGCACGGAGACCATTGTTGTTCTCGGCGTTAGCAACTGCGGAGCGCAGAACCTTAGCAATATCAGTTGCGGCAGCACGAGTCGAGAACTGAAGAACCTCAAGGGCCTTCTCGACAGACTTACCGCGGACAAGCGCGACAACTGCGCGAGCCTTACGAGGAGCAACGCGAACATACTTAGCTGTTGCGCGAACCTCAATAGAATCGGTGTTCTTAGCCATTTACTACACTCCCCCTATTTGGCCTTGTGACCGCGGAAGGTACGGGATGGGGAGAACTCGCCCAACTTGTGACCAACCATGGACTCAGTGACGTACACAGGTACATGCTTACGACCATCGTGAACAGCGATGGTGTGACCGACCATCTCAGGGAAGATGGTTGAGGAACGTGACCAAGTCTTGATAACGTCCTTCTTGCCAGCCTCGTTCATTGCAGCGACACGCGCAAGGAGGCGAGTCTCCACAAAGGGGCCTTTTTTGAGACTTCTGCTCATTTATCTACTCCTACTCGTGTCTTACTTGGACTTACGACGGCGAATGATCAGGCGGTTAGAAGCCTTCTTCGGGTCGCGGGTCTTATAACCCTTGGTTGGCTTACCCCATGGGGTGACGGAAGGACGACCAGAAGTGTGGTTCTTACCTTCACCACCACCGTGTGGGTGGTCAACAGGATTCATGACAGTACCACGGACGGTAGGACGGACGCCTGCCCAGCGGGAACGACCAGCCTTACCAACAACAATGTTGGAGTGCTCAGCGTTGCCAACCTCACCGATGGTTGCACGGCAGGTCAGAAGAACACGACGGAGCTCGGAGGAAGGCATACGCAGAACTGCATAGCCGTTGTCCTTACCCATGAGCTGGACGGAAGTACCAGCAGCACGTGCCATTGCAGCACCCTTGCCAGGCTGGAACTCAACTGCGTGAACAAGAGTACCTACTGGAATCTGCTCAAGAGTGGTGCAGTTACCAGGCTTGATGTCGACGTCCTTGGTACCAGAAAGAACAGTGTCACCGACGCTCAGGCCCTCTGGGCAAAGGATGTATGCCTTTGCACCGTCTGCATAGTGCAGAAGAGCAATACGAGCGGAACGGTTAGGATCGTACTCAACAGTAGCGACCTTAGCTGGGATGTCATCCTTGCGACGCTTGAAGTCGATACGACGGTACTGGCGCTTGTGGCCACCACCCTGGTGACGGGTAGTGATGCGGCCATTGTTGTTGCGGCCAGCCTTCTTTGGCAGAGGCTCGAGAAGGGACTTCTCGGGCTTATCAGTTGTAATCTCAGCAAAGTCTGAGATTGTCTGGAAGCGCCTGCCTGCGCTTGTTGGCTTTAGATGCCTAACTGCCATAAACAGTATCCCTTTCTTCTCCGTTGGCTAGCCCGCTTAAGGGAAAGTCGAGCTAACACCGGATTACCACGGTACCGCGCGTATCTACTATGCGCGGCATACGAACCCGTACCTCAAAAGAGGCACGGGAGAAAAACCTTACTCAGCAGAGTTATTACCGAAGATCTCGATAGTCTCACCAGCAGCGAGGGTAACAATAGCCTTCTTCCACTGGCGGGTCTTGCCTGCCTGCTGATAACGTACACGCTTGTTCTTTGGCTTAACAGAAAGTGTGTTTACCTTGGTGACGTGTACAGAGAAGAGCTTCTCTACAGCTGCAGCAATCTCTTCTTTACCTGCGTTACGAGCAACCTCAAAAGTGTACTTGCCCTGCTCCATCAGATCGAAAGCACGCTCTGAAACGATAGGACGAATGATGACCTCATAAGGAGAGTTCATTATGCGAGCACCTCCCCAAGCTGCTTAGCAACATCAGCGGACATAACAAGTGCGCCGTTATCGATCAGGAAACGAGTAGTAACCTCAGAAACGCCGAAGACCGAAACCTTAGGAAGGTTACGGAAGGAGAGGTAGGTGTTGACGTCGTCGTCTGGGACAATGACGGTAACGCGCTTACCCTCAATACCGAGGTTCTGAAGTGCAGCCTTTGCCTGCTTGGTGGAAGGCTGAGCAAACTCAAGAGAGTCAACGAGGACAAGCTCGGAGTCTGCAACCTTGCCGGAGAGGACGGACCTCATAGCAAGCTTGACCATCTTGTTGTTAATACGACGTGCGTGGGAACGAGGGGTAGGTCCAAAGATGACGCCACCACCAGTCCACTGACCAGCACGAATAGAACCCTGGCGAGCACGACCAGTACCCTTCTGACGGTAAGGCTTAACGCCACCGCCGGATACCTCGTGACGGTTCTTTGTAGAGTGGGTACCCTGACGTGCGGATGCGTCCTGGCAGACTACAACCTGGTGCACAACAGGGATGTTTGGCTCAATGCCATAGACGTCAGAGGAGAGCTCGGCGTCGCCGACCTTCTTTCCCTCTACGTTCTTAATCTCATACTTGGACATGTTGTCTCCTTGTTAGCCTAAGTGTTTGCCTAAAGGCCCTTAGGCCATGCGGACCTGGACGAGGGCATTCTTGCCGCCAGGAACAGCACCCTTGATAAGCATGAGGTTCTGCTCAGCATCAACGCGGACAAGCTTAAGGTTCTTGACCGTAACGCGCTCTGCGCCCATGTGACCATACATGTGAAGGCCCTTACGAACGCGTGCAGGGTATGCGCACTGACCAATGGAACCTGGACGACGCTGGTTACGAGAACCGTGAGTCATTGGACCGCGAGAGAAGTTCCAGCGCTTAACGGTACCCTGGAAACCCTTACCCTTAGAAGTGCCTGTTACATCAACAGCAGTGACCTCGGAGAAGTCAGCAACTGTGACAACATCGCCGGTCTTGTGCTCAGAAGCATCCTCAACGCGGACCTCGCGGAGGTAACGCATTGGCTCGACGCCCTGTGCCTTGAAGTGACCAGCCATTGGCTTGTTGACATGCTTCTCGGAGATGTCGCCGAAGCCAATCTGTACGGCATTGTAGCCGTCCGTCTCAACAGTCTTTACCTGTGAAACGGTGCAGGGGCCAGCAAGAACGACGGTAACAGGAACGACGTTGTCGTTCTCGTCCCATACCTGGGTCATGCCCAGCTTGCGGCCGAGGATGGTATTAACCATGCTCTTTCCTAACCTTCGGTGGTCATGGGACCTTGAGAGCACATCGGGTACTCTTCCCCAGCGGACCACGTCCTGTACATACTGCCTTTAGACATAATTGTCCTGTTTGAGCAGCCCGTCTACTTTACACTCATTTTTGACAAGAAACAAGCCTAAAATCTCTAAAAGATGAACGCTTTGTGAAGACCGTTTGATACCCTCTAGCTGCGAGATCTTTCTTCTCTCCCATTTTGCGAGGTCAAACCGCTGACCCGGGCGTATCCATTGGCGAGAAACCCGTGCAATTTTGAAAAGTTTTTCTGAAAAATTTTGTCGGAATGATTTGCCGGAACTAGTTACCGGGAAAATTGCGGTGAAGGCTATCTGGCTAAAATTTTCTTGAGCAACGCTTCGCAGCCTTCTGTAACGTCCTCGTACGTCAGGTCAAAATTACCCGAATACCACGGATCCGCAATGTCGCGAGGCTTCTCTGTCCAGTCAAGAAGCAACGAAACCTTTCCAAGCGGATCATCCTTGAGCATACGCATCATGTTGCGTAGGTTGTTGTGATCCATACCAATGAGGTAATCAAACTCCTCGTAATCTGCGCGAGTCATCTGCCTGGCACGATGATTGCCGCAATGAATCCCCTCTTGCTGCAGTTTTCTACGCGTGCGAGGGTCTACGGGATTGCCAATCTCCTCAGTAGAGGTTGCAGCTGAGTCAATGAAGAACGATTCTGCCAGACCGTTTTTCTCGACAAGGTCTTGCATGACATATTGCGCCATAGTTGACCTGCAAATATTTCCGTGACACACAAAGAGAATCTTAGTCACGTGGGAGTTTTCCGGTCGGTCAGTATTCTGCTGGTTGCTTGCGTTCAACTGGCTATGCTTCATCTTTTCTCCTGCGCTTTGTGCGAGTATTTGCCCTCTAATTCTACGGGTTTCTCGCCAAGTACGACATCTGCGCTATAAACCAACGTGCCCCTGTACTAAGAGCCTGAATAGTGTATCAAGTCTGAGTAAATTTACTCAGACTTGGCGAGAAAAACCGGCAAATAACTCAGACATGGTGCACTTTTCCGGCAAATCGTTCAGACATGGCGAGAGAATCAGGCGCGAACGGATTCAGCGCGAGCGGGTTGGGCACGATCGGGTTCAGCGCGAGTGGGTTCAGCGTAAACAGGTCAGACGTAAGCTGGTTCGGCGCAAGCGGAAAGCCCGCCTATGCAAAAACCCTCCCGCGCGGAGATGCGCAGGAGGGTTTGCAAGTTGGATTAAGCCGTATGCTTAGAGCTTGATCTCGATATCGACACCAGCTGGAAG
>CAUTGQ010000100.1:0-4531 GCA_963538075.1 uncultured Atopobiaceae bacterium | reverse complement strand
TCACCACCGCGCGCAACTTTCCCGCAACTTCCAAGTCTGCCAGCCACTTGTGAGCAATGTTTGGCTGAGCCTCCCCCAAATGATGAGAGTTTCTAAAATACGTGTAATACGCTGCGGGGTAATCTAAAAACACATCGAGAGAGAAAATCTCTTCAAGCGTAAAGTCTGGCGCCTTGCTGTAGGCAAAAGACTCCTCGTTATCGGGGTCAACCGTTACGCCATTTCCCAGGTCGTAGGCTTCTTTTCCCATGTCATAGCCGTCTTGGCCCAGGCCAATGGTCATGTTTTCTACTTTGATACCACCCTGGCGATACAGACCGTTAGTACCCCTAAAATCTGGAATACCGCTTTCTGTTGACACGCCTGCGCCACCAAAGAAGACTATGTTATCTGACGACTGAATCCAGTCTTTAAGCTGCTCAATCTTGGTCATTAGGCACCTCTAACCTAAAAAAGGGACCCGGATAAACTGGGTCCCTCGTCTCAAGCGCCGGAGCTCTTGGCGCTGAAAACGCTAGTAATCAAACTCGTCTGGAACATACTCGGTAAGGCATGCATCCAGACCGGCTTCAATTTCTTCATGGTTCATATGACGGCCAATGAAGCACAGCTTAGTTTGACGATCGCCCAATTCATCATCCCATTCTGCGCGTAGCTCGGGTTTCTCGTCAAGAAGGGTTTCTCGCTCATCCTCTGGCAGCGATGCGTAGAACATGCCATTCTCGTAGAACTGGACCTGCTTGCCAGCCTGCTCAAATACGTAGCTCATCTCGGGGTCTTGCGAAATCCAGATGCTACCCTTGACGCGGATGATATTCTTTGGCCAGCTAGCCACAAACTGGTTAAGTTTGTCCAGGTCAAATGGCTGACGGCGGCGATACACAAAGGTAGTAATCTCGTACTCCAAGACCTCTGGGTCCTCGTGCTCCTCAGGATGCTCCATTGCATCCATCCAGGCAGCGGAGGCGTAGGCTTTGTCAAAGTCAAAACGGCCCGTATTGATAAGCTCGCTCATTGGAATGTCACCGTTGATCGCCTCAACAATAACGGCGTCTTTCTGCAGACCGCGAACAAGCGCCTTGAGCTCATGGAGCTGCTCTGGAGTAACCAGATCGGTCTTGTTGAGCACCAGCGTAGAGCAGAACTCAATCTGCTGAATAAGCAGGTTCTCGATGTCATCCTCTTCAATATCTGGGTCGAGAAGATCGGCGCCGTTATGGAACTCCTCAAACATGCGAGCACAGTCAACAACTGCGACGATGTTATCAAGGTTGAGGTGAGAGTGGTTAGTTGCATGCTGGCTCTGATTGCAGAATGCAGAAATGTTATAGGTAATGGGGATTGGCTCGCAGATGCCCGAAGCCTCAATAATGATGTAGTCAAACTCCTCGGTATCGGCCAAATCACCCAACTGAAGTGCCAAGTCATTAGAAAGGGTGCAGCAGAGGCAACCGTTGGTCAGAGGAATAACGTCGCCTTCTTTAGCATAGCCGCCGTCTTTAATAAGACCAGCATCAACGTTAATCTCACCAATATCATTGACAATGACTGCTGCGTGAATACCTTCAGTGTTAGAGAGAATGTGGTTCAAAATAGTGGTCTTACCTGCGCCTAAATAGCCGGTAAGCAGCACAATTTTCACCTGCTTTGGTTCAGACATAGTGAGCTCCTATCAAATGTCAAACTTTTATATCAAAGAATAAACTTCTTGTTTGTAAAAGTGGGCCCTGACGCTTAAGTGAGTCAGGGCCCAACCTTCGCGTTACAAATTATCGAGCTGGAAGCTTAGAAGCTACCGCGATCAATAATCTTGCCTTCCTTCATGATGACGTCCATGTTCTCAGGCGTGAGGTCGCGGATATTGTTAGCAACGTCACCCTTGACTACGAGGATATCAGCGGAGAGGCCTTCCTTGACAGCACCAAACTCGTTCTCCTTGCCAAGCATCTTTGCGCCGTTGTAAGTAGCAGCTGCAACAGTATCAAGGATGGAGATGCCAACCTTCTCGACAAAGTCATACATCTCATCGATGGTGACGTAGCCGTAAGGAGTGACAAAGCTGAAGGAGTCGGAGCCGATGGTAATGGTGATACCCATGTCATAAGCCTTACGCAGGTTAGCGTAGGTGCGTGCAAGGCCCTTCTCGACAACAGTCTCGCCTGGGAATGCGTCAAGCTCTGGAGTCCAGTCTGGTGGATAGGTTCCGTACCAAGTTGGCAGGAAGCCGATGGTTGGGGTGAAGTATGTTCCCTGCTCAGCCATAAGCTTCATGGTGCGCTCGTCAAGCTCAAAGCCGTGAATGAGCTGCTTGCAGCCAAAACGGACGCAGTCATATGCAGCGTCAAAGTTGTTGTAGGAGTGAGCGTACAGAGGGATGCCTACCAGTGCGCACTCGTCAGCAATTGCCTTGATTTCCTCGGTGCAGAAGAGCTGCAGACGGTCAGAGTCCCAGCGCCAAATACCGCCACCAGTTGCCCAGATCTTGATGCCGTCAGGCTCTTCACGGAGACGACGACGAATTGCCTTACGAAGCTCCCATGGACCGTCTACCTGGTCGCCCCAAGGGTGTCCGTCCTTGGAGATCTGCAGTGGCAGGTGGTGAGAGTCACCGTGACCAGCAACGCGGCAAAGGCCAAGGCCGGTAGCAAAGATACGAGGACCCTGCATAATGCCCATGTTCACAAGATCGCGGATAGCAATACCGTTACGACCAATCTCAACGACGGTTGTGAGGCCGTGGGTAAGAGCGTCATAAGCCTGCTTGACTGCGCATGCCTGCTTCTGAGCAACGGACTCGATAACCCAGTCGTTATCGTTGTCGGTCAGGTTGCCGGAGAAGTGCAGGTGTGTATCAACAAGACCAGGCATTACGGTATGACCGGATGCGTCACGGACCTCATATCCCTCTGGGACCTCTTTGCGAGGACCAGCATAGGTAATCTTGTCGTCATCGATAAGGACAAGGGAGTCCTCAACTGGTGCAGCGCCAGTACCGTCAACGAGCTTGCCGCCTACAAAAGCATACTTACTCATGTTTCCCATCCTTCCTTTGTTGTCCGCTCACTTCTTTTAAACGGACGAGGTTTATTTGCATAGTAAGCCCGGGTTAACTCCTTTGGAATAAGTTAGCCATGGTTGCCGGTAAGCGGAGCAAAAATACCCATGAACGGATGTTCAGATATCAATAATTTCATATAAACATCTAAAGTATTTGATTACTTCATATTTGCTATGACTACATTGCATAGTTGTGTCAAAACAGTTTTTGTCCGGTATCCGTGGTAAGGTTGAGAAAACAAATTAAGGAGGGGCAATGTCTCAGAATTCTTCGTCGCAGTCCAGCTTTTTTGCACTTATATCTCGCATGCGCTACATTGAGCGCTGGTCGCTTATGCGCAATTCTCGATCAGAAAGCCTTGCTGAACACGCCCTTGACGTGGCCGTTATTTCTCACTGCCTAGCAACTATTGCAAATGTGCGCTATCACAGAAATCTTGACGCAGATCGTGCAGCTCTTATTGGTATATATCACGATGCATCAGAGATTATCACCGGAGATATGCCCACGCCTGTAAAGTATGCTAATTCAGAGATTAGAGATGCCTATCATCAGGTAGAGGCACGTGCCGAGAAAACCATTCTCTCCACACTGCCAGAAGACCTGCAAGATGCCTATGCTCAGGTGCTTACTCACAGTGCTGAGGCTTCAGAGAGTGAAGCTTATCTTAGAAAGCTTATTAAAGCTGCAGATAAGATTGCAGCACTCATTAAGTGTATTGAGGAAGCCCAGTCTGGAAACTCAGAATTTATTACCGCTGAAGCCTCAACTCGTGGAGTTGTTGAAGATTTAGCAGATTCTCTCCCAGAAGTGCGCGATTTTATGACAGAATTCCTACCTTCGTACGGAGAAACGCTTGATCAGCTTCTGTAAAGAAACGCTGATTTTGCCCACTTGTTGAGGAGTTGCTTTGCGCGCACTACATGCACGTTTGCCTAAAAACTTTGTTCTGGAAGAGCGCTTAGAGGCGTATTCCAGCGTTATTGAGCCTCATCCAGAGGCTTTGAGAGGAACGTGGGCTTCTGCGTGTGCGCCAATTACTGCTGAGGGGCATGTTCCCTTCTCTGAGGTCCGTGTAGACCTTGGCTGCGGCAAGGGATCTTTTACTGCCGCTCAAGCTAAGGCAAATCCTAACGTGCTTTTTGTAGCCATTGACACAGAACCTATCTGTATTTCATATGCTGCTAAAACAATTTATGAAGCAGGAGTGCCTAATGCCGTCGTAGTTCCTGGTACTGGTATGAAGATTGATGAATACTTCTCGCCAGAAGAGGTCTCTGTAATCTATCTCAACTTCCCTGCTCCATTTCCTAGGATTAGACAGGCAAAGTTGCGCCTCACTGATGCTGAGCGTCTTATGCAGTATAGAAATGTTTTAACTAAAGAGGGCGTTGTTCGTCTTAAAACAGACAGCCAGCCACTTTATGACTTTTCTCTTGAGCAAGTTGAAGTTAGATCGGAAGAGCGTCGTGT
>CAUTGQ010000099.1:0-4695 GCA_963538075.1 uncultured Atopobiaceae bacterium | reverse complement strand
CAGCGCAACAAGATGATGGCAGCAGATATCTTGTTTGACACCCTCATGGGCTCCAATGAGTCCCCGCTCAAGCGTGCAATTCTTGACGCAGAGCTGGGTGATGACTTTAGCTACTATCTCTCCGATGACCTTGCACAACCAATGCTCTTCTTGCAGCTCAAGGGTCTCAAAGAAGGAGCAGCTCAGAAGTTCCGTGACTTGGTAGAGACCACCTGCCAGAAGATTGCTACCGAGGGCATTGATCCAAAGAAGCTCAACGCGTCCATTGCACTTGCAGAGTTTAACCTGCGCGAAAATGACCAGCCTTACTCAAACGGTATTGAGTACACGCTGCGTTCGCTCTCAAGCTGGCTCTACGACGACGCACGCCCTCTGGACTACATCCGCTACGAGGACGCCATTGCCTACGTCAAAGAACTTGCAGCTCAGAAGGGCTTTGAGAAGCTGCTGCTGGAGCTCATTTGCAACAGCAAACACGCAGCTCAGGTTGAGCTGGTCCCCACAGACGAGGGAGACGCTCAAGAAGAGGCTGCTGAGCTGGAGCAACTTCGCTCTACGCTCACCGATGAGGATGTCGAGAAGATCCGTGCAGAAGTTGAGGCACTCCGTTTGGAGCAAGAAACACCTGACGCTCCAGAAGACTTAGCCAAGCTGCCGTCCCTCTCGCTCAGTGATATCGGTGCAGGTAGAGAGCGTCCTGCTGGCTTTGAGGTTGAGGCTCCCCTGCCATGCATTGCGCATGAGCTGGACACTCACGGCATTGACTATGTCTACCATTACTTTGATCTGACCCGTGCGGTTACCTTTGAAGAGCTGCCGCTTGTGGGCATTCTTGCTGAGGCGCTCGGCAAGCTTGATACAGCATCACACACCGCCTCTGAGCTGGATATCCTTATTGAGAGCAACCTTGGTCACCTCTCGTTCTTCACTGATATCTACGACCAAGACACGCTTGACCAGGCACATCCCGCCTTCATTGTTGCCGCAAGTGCCCTTGCCGAGAAAACCCAGGGACTTGCAAGCATTCCTTCCGAGGTTTGGTCTAGCACGCGCTTTGATGATTTGAGCCGCTTAAAGAACATCTTGATTCAGCGTCGCATTGCGCAGGAGCAGTACTTTGTTGGTGCTGGTCATACTGCAGCGCAGAATAAGGCTTTGACCGCCTACTCTGCAGCTAGCCGTGTAAACGATGCACTAGCAGGCGTTGGCTTCTATGAGTACCTAAAGAACCTGCTTGCCAACTGGGATGAGCGCGCCCCTCAACTTGCAAAAGACCTGGATGCACTCACCCGCAAGATGTTCCGCGCAGACAACGTTACGGTCAGCTTTACTGGCTCCGCTCAGAGCCGCGAGGCATTCTGGCAAGCAGCGGGAGACCTCGGCCTTACGAATGGCAACAAATCGCAGGCAGGCAACGCTGCGCCAACGCTTGTTGTCCCTGAGGGTAAGCTGCAGCACGTGGCGTATATCATTCCTTCAAACGTCTCCTACGTTGGTCTCTCTTATCCAAACGTTGCCCATGCAACCAATGAACAGCAGGGTAACTGGCTTATTGCCACCAGAGTTCTGGGTCTTGACTATCTCTGGAACGAGGTTCGCGTCAAGGGTGGCGCTTATGGCGTCATGTTCAGAAACTCCGTCGCTGGCCTGCAAAGCTTTGTCTCCTACCGAGACCCCGCGCTTGACGCAACTTTCGACCGCTATGTTGGCGCAGGTAGTTGGCTCTCTGAGTGGACTCCAGACGCTGACGAGTTTGAGGGCTATGTAGTTGCCTCTGTGGCAGGCGTTGACGCCCCTGTTCCCGCTCGAATGCTTGCTCGCAGGCAAGACATCGAGTACTTCAACCAACGTGATCCAGAGCGTCTTCTTAAGCTTCGCGAGAAAATCCTTCACGCCCAGGTTGAGGACATCAAAGAACTGGGAAGCACCATGCCTCAAAGCTATGACGACCTTTCGGTTGTTGTCTTTGGCGCTAAGGAGGCCATTGAAGCCTCCAAGCTTGATCTTGAGGTTGTCGATCTCTTTGGCGGCCAGGAGAACTAGGTCTGGTAGCTGCAACAAAATAATCAAATTAAGGGGATGCAGGAGTTTCTGTATCCCCTTAATTTATATTCTCAATAAAGAACTAACTGAGAATATGAACTCTTTATGTGTACTGATTCTTAGATTAATTTTATCTATCAAATTAATCTAATCTGTCTTCTAACGTTCATATTTATCATTCCTTCGGAAAAATGAAGGATAAAACCTAAGGAATTCACTATGAAGGTTTGGCGGAACATTTACGACAAGAATCATGTGCTTAGATGCAAAATGTATTTAGAAGACTACCTAGCACCTTATAGCTACGAAGAAATCGAACCTTATCTTGACTTACTTGATCCTTCAATTTACATAACAGTTGAGACCTTAAATCAGAATCCTTTTGTCATGATTGGCCAAGATGAAAATGACTCCAATGAAGTTTCTGATGAGGACATTGAACGAGAGAATACGAAAAAATTTATTAAGGGTATTCTAAAATTCTTCATTGGAAGAATGATTCCACTTATTGTTATTTACAGTCTTTCAACTGGTGCAATTCATCCAGGAGATGGGCATATATTTGGAATTTCTAACCTCGTTATAGTAATGGTGGCCTGGTTCATCTTAGTCCCAAAGATACTCAAATCCGATAAATAAAAATTGCATGCATTTCAACTAAACAACGAATCATGTAATAGAAAGAAGTAACCATGACCACAGAAAAGCAAACGCCAACAACGGACAAGCAAGAAACCGAGACTACTGAAACTAAAAGTAAGCCTTTTCCTAAGAAAGCACTCGGAATGGGTCTTGCTTCTGTAGCGGTAGCAGCAGCACTTGGATTCGGTGTGGCATACGCCAATGGCGTATTTACGCCTAAAGCAGCTCCAACTCCTCCTGCTGTGGCCGCGCAGGAAGCTGCAAAGGAAGATAAGGTTGAGCTGACCCAGGAAGCAGTAGCTGAGGCTACAAGTGAGCTATCTTATGGCGGTAAGGACGTATCTGTTACAAATCCTGTAAGTGTTTCTATTAAAGATGGCCATGTAATGGTCGTAGAGACTACCTCAGACACCGCAGTAAACAATGTCTGGTTTGCGCCCCGCCGTGCTGCTGCTCTTGCAGCTCGTATTGCTGAAACTACCGTTAAGGGAGCAAGCGATGATAAACCAGTTGATGTAGTTGATGTTACCTATGTAATCGCTGATACCAACTCACAGGTACAAATCGCTGTCGTAGACACTCCAAAAGCTGAGGCTGTAGAAGAAGCTGGAAAGCAGACTCCCCTTCCTAAAAAGAATGACCAGGAAGCTGATACAAAGCCCGCAGAAGAGAAGAAAGACGATAGTAAGAACGCATCTTCCGAGACTAAAAGTGATGCCTCTACCAAAGAGGACAAGCCAGCTCCCGTTGTTGAGACTACAACCGACAAGGTTCTTAACAACTCAGACGGCTTTGTAATGAGTGAGGACACACACGCAGGACTTTCTGAAGAGGAAAAGGGAAATGTAGGAACGTCAGGTGGTGTTAAGATCACAGATCCAGAAGGAACTGAGATTGTACCTGCTACCCCTGCTCCAAAGCCAGAAAATGCAACTGAGCCAGAAAAGCCAGCTACTTCTGAGACAACAGAAGCTCCTAGCTCCCCAAGCTCTTCTTCATCTTCTAGTTCTTCAAGCTCTTCTTCTGCCCCATCCCGTGAGCGCAAACCTGTATACCGTACAGAGCAAGTTTGGGTAGTTGATCAAGAAGCTTGGACTGAGCAGGTCTTGGATCACTCTGAGATTGTTTTTACTGACGGCGCAGTATTTACTGATAGTGGTGCTGCTTGGCAATACCAGAAAAAAACGAAACTTTCTTACTCTACTCGTGAGGTATATAAGAATATATACCATGAAGAAGTTGGCCATTGGGAGTCACGTCAAGTCCTTGACCACTACGAATAAAAATTGCGCAACTTTAAGTTTTGACAAGAAGAACTAAGCACCATCTTTTACATTTAGGAAGGCTACGTTATGTGGCCTTCTTTTTGCGCAAAATGTATGGAAATTGACCAAGAGGGCTTGTGTCTGAATAAGTAAAAAGTCCAGCGTAGGATATACAATCCTCGCCTATACAAACGAGGATTGTACTAGACGGTCTTCTCGCCAAGAACGCGCGCAAGCGGCGCCTTACTCGCTCCTCAACGCCTGAACTGGGTCGGACTTAGCCGCTCTACCTGCAGGGATAAGACCTGCAAGAAGCGTCAGAACAACGCTAATCAGAATCAAAATAAGTGCTCCATTTATCGGCAAGATCACCAAATTATCTACGTTAAACATAGCCTTAACCACAGCATTTGCGGGCAAAATAAGCAGCTGCGTAATGCCAATGCCCATAACTCCGGAGATAAGGCCTTCAATAAACGTCTCTGCATTGAATACGTTGGCAATGTCTCGCCTGGAAGCACCGATGGAGCGCAGGATACCAATCTCCTTTTTGCGCTCAAGTACCGAGATAAACGTAATGATGCCAATCATTATGCTGGAAACAACAAGCGAAATAGATACAAACGCAATCAGCATCGCCGAAATCATGTCAACAATCAGCGTGACAGAACTCATCAGCGCACCAACAATGTCGGTAGATCGGAAGAGCGTCGTGTAGGGAAAGAGTGTCTCCTTACGTGTAGAT
>CAUTGQ010000098.1:0-4702 GCA_963538075.1 uncultured Atopobiaceae bacterium | reverse complement strand
CGCAAAGAGGCCGAGAACTTTGACTGGGAAAACCTGTAGGCCTGGAAGGAACTACCACTATGAAAATTGTCGGAATCGTCGGTTCAAATGCGGAGATTTCCTATAACCGAAAGCTTCTGCACTTCATCAAAAAGCACTTTGCCAAGCAGTTTGAGCTTGAGATCCTTGAGATCGACAACATCCCTCTGTTCAACCAGGACCTTAAGTGGGACGAGAACTTCCAGCTCCGCCTGCTGTACAACAAGATTACCCGCGCTGACGGCGTCATTATTTCTACGCCTGAGCATAACCATACCATCTCACCTGCGCTGAAGAGCGTCATCGAGTGGCTCTCCTACGACGTGCATCCGTTTGAGAACAAGCCTGTCATGATTGTCGGTGCTTCTTACTACGACCAGGGAACTTCTCGCGCACAGGTTCACCTGCGCAAGATTTTGGACGCTCCAGGCGTTAACGCATATGTTTTGCCTGGTAACGAGTTCCTTCTTGGAAAAGCTAAGCAGGCCTTTGACGAGGACGGCAACATTATCGACGAGCGCACCGTCAGCTTCCTGGGCCTTTGCCTAGATAACTTTGTCAAATACGTAGAGGTGGTCTCCAAGTTGAAGAAGCCAAAGCCAATCGCACCAGAGGATCTGGACGTAACCAACTCAATTTCCACCACTATCCAGGGCATTGATCCCGACGATCCTGATTGGGTCGAGAAGGCCGCCGAGCTTGTGGGCGCGGTCTCGGGCGACACATACGTTAAGCTTGACCACGGTATTTTGACAGTCAACCAGATTGACATGTTCCTGAAGGCAATGCCATTTGAGCTGACCTACGCAGACGACAACAACCAGTTCCTTTACTACAACAACGCTCACGACAACCCAGACACTATGCTGGCAAAACGCGTTCCTGAGCAGTCGGGCGACCGTCTTTCCACAGTTCATAGCTCTCTTCCCGAGGGCCGAATGAAGAATGTTGAGTTTGTCATTGGTGTACTTCGCAACGGCGACAAAGAGTATGTACGTACCATTGTCCCAGGTACACCAGCCGACATCATCAACACCCATAACTACCAGGCAATGTATTATCCCGATGGCTCGTATGCAGGCATCAACGAGATTGTCTTCAACTTCAAGCCATGGCTTGATTGGTATCTGCAAACCACAGGTCAGCGCCTCGTAAGCGCTAGCGGCGCAGTTGTTCCACCAGCAGGCGCTCCCGCTCCTGCTGCTGGTGCTCCCGCACCAAGTGCAGGTGTGGATGCGACCTCTGGAGCAAGCGCTTAACGTGCAGCTACGCGCCGCAACACGTAACCGCGACATGCGACTGCGACCGCGCAGTTGACACGCCTACCTGCGCCTACGTACGACCAAACGTAATAATGCACAACTGAAGTGATACACTTCCCTCGCCTTCCAGAAATAAATCTCTGGAAGGCGAGTTTTTTGTATTAAGTTGCAAAATTTCTATTTAGGCTAAATATGTATTCATTTCTACGAATATCTATGCACAGATATTCAATTTTGTGTATCACTCAATTTTTAGACCAAAATTTTAGGGGCTAAAAAGGTAAAAATCCCGTTTAGTTGGAGATCAATTTTTTAAAAAGTGATTTTTATCTCCAACTAAGACGATTTTTTACCACCGTTGCAATTTTTTATCTGCGAAAACATGCTATGCAGAAAAATGAAACTCCAACTAAACGCATTTTTTACCACTTTGGCAAAAATCAGCACTCGGTATCACTGGACACCGCTCAATCAACTGGGCATCTTTCACTCGGCTGTTCATCGCTTGACTACCGGACACCGTAGAGCATTACTTAACAACACCCGACAGCCACTACCCGTTGAACTTGTTGATCTTTCGATCGTAAGTAAGCAGGCCGTTTACCTCTTCCTCAACATCAGATACCTGCGTATAAACGTATCCCGCAAGGTCCTCGTCCGCCAGCGATTCCACCTCTGCAAGCAACTTTTTAACAGCAGCTCGCCAATCCTCAACCGTGGCAAAATCCCCGTATCCATAAGAATGGTCAAGTGACGTATGACCTGGTGTCATCTGAGCAAGACCACCGAACTCAGAGATTATTGCTGCTCGATTCCCCCGTTGCTTTCCATGCCAACCTGCACGAAGTGGCCGGAAGTAGTTATGGATGCTCAGGAAATCGCCGCATCCCTGGTCGTACCAGCCGCTTGTTGCATCAATTGGTCGTGTTGCATCCAAGGCGCGAACAGCCTCAGTAGCAGCCCGTGCATCAAACTGACCCCAACCCTCGTTAAAGAGCGTCCATAATCCAATCGAAGGGTGCCCGTCCAGGAGTTTGACCATTCCTTGACAGGTTTCTGTCCACTCCTTGCGATAACCCTCTTCACCTGCGGATAAAGCCTCGTGATGATTTGGTGTTGTGTCGTCAAATCGGCCCCAAGTAAAGCTAAACAGCGTCGGCTTCTGACTCGTGTGCCAGGGACTATATGCGCTACCTCCCGAAACACAATCCTGCCAAACCAGCATGCCGAGTCGGTCGCAGTGATAATACCAGCGCTCGCTTTCAATCTTGATATGTTTACGCAGCGTATTAAAACCGGCCGATTTCATAGCCTCTATGTCATATACCAGCGCATCATCGGACGGTGCGGTCATCAATCCGTCAGGCCAGTAGCCCTGATCCAGCACGCCGCGCACAAAATATGGCACCCCGTTCAAATGAACCCTTGGCACGCCCGCCATGTCTTTCTTTACCTCAACAGTACGAAACGCGCAATAACTCCGAACAAAATCGACCACCGCACCATCCTGCCAAAGTGTTGCCTCCACGGCATAGAGGTGCGGACTCTCCGGCGACCAAAACAGCGGGTCATCCACATGCTGCTCGGCGGATATCTCCCCTGCCTCGTCCACCGGAAGTGTGGCGAGAAGAACGTCTTGTCCAAGCTCATCTTTGAGCGCCAACTCCAGCTTAAACGCGCCCGTTTGTACACCTTCCAGCCCGCTTACCTGCACGTTCGCCTTAACTTCAAGCGTGCCAAACATATCACCCTTCAGCGTTAGCGACTCAAGGTGAACCGCAGAAACAACCTCGTACCATACGCTTTGCCAAATGCCACTCTGAGCGGTGTACCAAATGTCGCCACGCGAGAGTCGCTGCTTTCCACGCAGTTGAGAGCCAGTGTCACTTGGATCCCAAACACAAAGCACGAGCTCAGCCGTGTCCGCACTGTCTGCCGTTGCCGCACTTTCTGTCCTCGCAGCAGACGCAGCACTCTCTCCCGTTTCAGGTGAGCCAAGTAAATCCGTCACATCAAAGGAAAATGGCAGGTAACCGCCAGTATGTGTACCAGCAAGCTTGCCATTCACAAAGCACGCGCACATCCAGTCAACCACTTCGAAATGCAGAATAAGTCGCTGGTCATCGGCCAGTTTAGGTAATTCGATTTTTCGCTTATACCACAAAAGCTCATTTGGATGTACCGTACGACCAACACCAGAGAGCGGAGCTTCTGGCGAGAACGGCACCACAATCTGTCCGTCCCAACGAGAAGGAATTGCCTGTCGTGCAAGGGTCTCTACATCAACCCCGCCATCTACCGGCACAATCGCATAATCCCACGCGCCGTTCAGCATCACGTAATTGTCGCGCTGCATGCGAGGACGCGGATACTCAGGCAATACGTTCGATGGGTCAAGCGCCTCTCCCCAAACAGTCGTCAGAGAATTCAGTGTCTCCTCCGTATGCTTTTTGGGCGCACTTGCCAAAACGCGACGAATATCCAGCATGGTATCTCTCGTTTCTCCTGAAGCAGCAGGTACAAGCACATGACAAGCCAGCATGACGTATGTATATCATAGCCACTTCGTAAAAGAATTTATATAGCGAGAAAACCGAACAAACCCCAGCTCAATTACGAACTAAGGCTCAAATAAGACTGGAGCTCAAATAGGGCTGAAACTTAGCACTACTCAAAACCCACCCAAACGTTAGCGCTTGGGAAACCATGGAATGCAGCGATTGACTCGTTTGCAGTACTCTTTGTACTCATCGCCAAACTGCTCGAGAAGCCACTTCTCCTCTGTAGCCTGCATCATCACAGTTAAAAGCGCCCAAAACACAAGGGGTAGTGGTAGCAGATAAAGGTTGCTAGAGAGCAGCGCTGCACCTGACATGACAAACGCAAATGCGGAGTAGATAGGGTTTCTGACCAGCGCATAAACACCGCTCGTTACCAGCTGATTTGCAATGATTTTTTCACGAAGCTTTTCTTTGATAGCGGCGGAAACCCAAAGCCAGATGCCCACAATCAGAAAAGCTGTACCTACGGCATGCATTACGCCAACCGTTGCTCGAATGCGAAGATACGGAAGAAATCCCAGTTTAGACAAGGTAATGCACGCAACTGTCAGCGCCGTGATGGCAATCACGTAAGCGGGGCCGACACCGAGTACCGGAAGGTGATCCTTCTTCTCGTTCTGAGCAGGCATGGGTAAACTCCGTTCGATTGGAAGTTTGTTAGCTTTAACTAACTGCGATATTAAGTTTACACTTAAAACTGCACTTTTACGTGGGTTTTTTGTTTGACTTCATTGATTTTGTTTCTTCGAATTTTCAAATCAATCGCTTATCAAGGTATTGAAAAATACCCATTTAAGTATCCACTGTACTGGACACTCAGATACTTTACTGAACCTATGATTATCTAACCTAAAGCAATAA
>CAUTGQ010000097.1:0-4802 GCA_963538075.1 uncultured Atopobiaceae bacterium | reverse complement strand
GACCAGACTATTGCTCAGTGCATTGAAGGCTATGACCTTATTACCACGGGAGTAAAGGATATTCGCAAATTCCCTGGAAGCGCTAACACACCTCTTGAGCAGTACCATGCTGCTCCACTGCTTCATCCAAAGGATATGGATACTATGGCTGCGCTTATTGTTGAGCGTCACCCAGAGTATACAGAGGATGTAAACGCTTTTCTCAACGGTCATCAGCAGTGCTTCTGCAACATGTACATCATGCGCAAAGAGATCTTTGACCGCTATGCAGCATGGGTGTTCCCACTTGTTGACGAGTGGACTGCTCGTACTGATATGTCTACGTACAGCAAAGAGGCCCTGAGAACTCCAGGTCATCTGACTGAGCGTCTTTTTAATATCTGGCGTATGCATATGCTGCGTACAGAGGGCAAAAATTGGAAGGTAAAAGAGCTTCAATGCATTCACTTTACTAATCCAGAGCCTCGTCAGAAGTTCATTCCTCTCTTTGAAGAGAAGCTTGAGATTGCAAGCCAAAACGTTGTTCCTGTTGTCTTTGCAGCAGATAACAACTACGTTCCAATTCTTACCTGCGCTATGGGTTCAATGCTTGAAAACGCCGACCCTAGCCGCTTCTACGACGTAGTTGTCCTTAACACCAATATTGGCGGTTCAAAGCAGGAGATGGTTAAGAAGTATTTCTCGCGATATAAGAATGCTCGTATTACGTTCTATAACGTGTGGCGCATGGTCAAAGATTACAAGCTAGACACTAATAACGCTCACATTAGTGTTGAGACATATTTCCGTTTCTTGGCTCAAGACATTCTTTCTGCTTACGATAAGGTTGTCTATCTTGACTCTGACCTTGTGGTTAACGGTAATGTTGCTGAACTTTTTGATGTAAGAATGGGCAGCAATCTTATTGCCGCAACGCTTGATATTGATTATCTGGCAAACCTTAATGTTCGCGGTGGAGATCGCATGAAGTACAGCCTTGATGTGCTTAACCTCAAGAATCCTTATGCGTACTTCCAGGCGGGAGTTATGGTCTTTAATACCGCTGAACTGCGCCGCTATCACACTGTTCCAGAATGGTTGCGCATTGCATCCAATCCAATCTTTATCTACAACGATCAAGATATTCTGAACAGCGAGTGCCAGGGTCGCGTTGTCTATCTTCCTGCTGACTGGAACGTGACGCATAACATTTTTGGACGTGCCGAGAAACTCTATCCAATGGCACCAAATAGCGTCTTTGATGACTATCAAGCAGCACGTCGTGCTCCAAAGATTGTTCACTTTGCTGGCGCTATTAAGCCTTGGCAGAACGCTAGCTGCGACATGGCTTCCTATTTCTGGAAGTACGCGCGCAACACCCCGTTCTACGAGGTTATTATTCAGGACATGGTACCAGGCGCCAGAAGCGATGCAGATGTCACGGAGTTCCACGAGCGTGCGCTTTCTGATGCAAGTCCTCTGCGCAAGATTATTGACCCTATTGCACCATATGGTAGCGCAAGGCGAGAAGCCCTTAAGGCCCTTGGTAGAACCTTAAGAGGACGCAAATAAATACCTGGTAGGTGCAAGATTTCTTGCACCTACGTTTTTATGTTTGGAGTAGTTATGGCAGCACTTTCGCCAAAAGATGCCGCTCGTGCAGCGGAGCTTAATAGAATCTTGAACCATGCGGCATACGCCTACTATGCCCTTGATAATCCAGAGCTTACTGACGCTGAGTTTGACCGCCTTCTTATTGAGCTTCAGCAGCTTGAGGCAGCATATCCAGAGCTTGTAACTGAGGATAGCTATACCCAGCGCGTAGGCGGCTATGTTTCTGAGCAGTTTGAGCCTGTTCAGCATGCTGCTCGTATGTATTCTATGGACGATGCCATGAATCTGGAAGAGCTGGATGCATGGCTTTCCAGAACTGATGAAGCTCTTGGTGCATCGCCCACTAATCCTGTGGCATATACCTGCGAGCTTAAGATTGACGGCTTAGGTGTTGCACTCACGTATCGTGACGGTCAGTTTGTACGAGCTGCTACACGAGGCGACGGTAGCACGGGAGAAAACGTCACAGCAAACGTTTTGACTATCTCTGACGTCCCACGAGAGCTTGCGCTTGCTGGTCTTGAGCAGGTAGAGAATAGAGGCCTCAACCAGAGTATTGAGGTCCGTGGCGAAGTTTATATGCCAAAGCACTCCTTCATTCGTTTGAATGAGGATGCGGATGCTGCTGGTAAACAGCCTTTTGCTAACCCAAGAAATGCAGCTGCTGGATCTTTGCGCCAGAAGGATCCAAAGATTACAGCACACCGAGACCTTGAGACCTTTATCTACGCAGTAGCCGATGAAGGCCCTCTTGATGTTCACAGTCAGTGGGAGTTTTTAAACTGGCTTCGTAGCTGCGGCTTTAATGTTAATCCTCATGTCCGTCGTTGCCTGAGTGCTCAGGAGGTCCACGATTTCTGTGCGCAAGCTCTTGAGCAGCGAGGAGATCTTAACTACGACATTGATGGCGTGGTAGTAAAGGTTGACTCATTTGCGAGCCAGGAAGCTCTTGGATTTACTTCTCGCGCTCCTCGTTGGGCTATTGCATTTAAGTTCCCACCAGAGGAAAAGCAGACCGTTTTGCGAGAAATTCGTATTCAGGTGGGTCGCACGGGCGTACTTACACCTGTTGCTGAGTTTGATTCCGTTACTGTTGCAGGTTCTACCATTGCGCGTGCAACTCTCCACAACCTTGACGAGATTCGTCGTAAAAACGTGCGCGAGGGCGATACCATCATTGTCCACAAGGCAGGAGATGTCATTCCAGAGGTTGTAGGACCAGTTTTGAGTCTTCGACCTGCAGATGCTGTTGAGTTCCAGATGCCAGCTACCTGCCCAAGCTGTGGTAGCCCTGTTATTCAGGAAGAAGGAGAAGTGGCTTTCCGCTGCGTCTCTATTGATTGCCCTGCTCAGGCAGTTGAACGCCTGATTCACTGGGGTAGCCGTAAGGCTATGGACATTGACGGCCTTGGTGACGAGCTTATTAACCGTATGGTTGAAGAAGGCGTCCTCTCTGACGTTGCTGATTTCTACGACAAACTCACTGAAGAAACGCTGGCAAACATGCCTACAGGTCGTGTCTACGATACTGATACTGCAGATCACCTTTCTGGCGACAGCATTCCAGTGGGTCACACAATTGCCAAGAAGGTTATGGCAAAGGTTGAGGAATCAAAGACGCGTGGTCTTGGACGCGTGCTCTTTGGTATTGGCATGAGGCACGTTGGCGCTAACGTCGCAGAGCTACTTGCTCAGGAGTTTGGCTCTATCCAGGCTCTTGCTACAGCACCTGTCGAGAAGATCGCTGAAATCCCAGGTATTGGCCCTAAGATTGCAGAATCTGTACACGAGTTCTTCTCGATACCAGAAAATGTTGCCGTTATTGAGCGTCTTCGTCAGGCAGGCGTAGTGCTAGAGGAAGAGAAGTCAGAAAACGAGCTTCCTCAGACACTTGCTGGGCTTACGTTTGTTTTAACGGGAACTCTTGAACACTTCACACGTGATGAGGCTGGTGCCCAGCTTAAAGCTATGGGAGCAAAGGTTTCCGGCTCTGTATCTAAGAAGACAAGCTTTGTAGTAGCAGGAGAAGCCGCGGGATCTAAGCTTACTAAGGCTGAGAGCTTGGGTGTTCCTGTGCTTGATGAGGCTGCGCTCCAGCAAATTCTTGAAACAGGTCAGGCACCTGCATAAATGTGCATGGTTAGTAACAAGGTGAAGAGTTAAACTATCTGGATACTATAGGAAAAAGGAGACAAACAGATGAACCTACTAAAAAGTAAGTATGTTTCTCTTGGAATGATGTTTTTGATTTTGGCAATCATCCTGAGTGTGGCATCAAACGTTAATGATTTATTTGTTGGTATGATCTATGGCATATCTCTTGGAATATTGATTTTAGGATTGCTTACTACTCAAAATAGTTTGCGTTTATGTAATCGATAATTGATTTAAAAGGAACAGCCATGGCAGATAAAAGCATCCTGGTTCTTTGTTATTCTCGCTGCACTACCTGTAAGAGAGCTCTTAAATGGCTTGATGAACACGGTGTTTCTTATACACTGCGCGATATTAAAGAGGAGAATCCAACTGCAGAAGAGCTTGCTGAGTGGCACAAACTAAGCGGTCTTTCTATCAGAAAGTTCTTCAACACTTCAGGTATGGTATATCGCGATAATAACATCAAGGAGCAGCTTGATGCAGGTATGAGCGATAGCGATGCCTATAAGCTGCTCGCCACTACAGGCATGCTGGTCAAGCGCCCTTTGGTGGTTGCAGGCAATACTATCTTGCTTGGATTTAAAGAGCCTGCATGGGAAGAAGCGCTTCTGTAAAATCAACTTTTACGGTATGTGTTTTTATAGCATGCGCTTTTACAGCATGCGTCAGATTGTAGATAAGCGTTAGTAAAAAAGGCAGCTACTCAAGTAGTTGCCTTTTCTCTTACGCGTTTGAATGCTCAACGCATTTGTATTTTGCTGCGAGTTAGTCCTCGTCATCAACCATTTCTACAACAGGCTTGCCCATGTAATTGATGCCGCCAACCAGCTCTTCTAGAGTAATTCTCTGACCCAAAATAGTTGCTTGAACCAGCTCTTTGTAGAACTCACGAGCTTCATCCATAAGATCAAGAATGCTTTCAGTCTTGATCTCTCCTGTGTAAGGCTCTTTCCAAGGAAGACGCTTGAGGTTTGCCGTAGGGAAGTCTTCAGTCTTAACAATACGATGAGCCATTGCGGCAACGTATGAATTGTTTGAAGGACGCATGAACT
>CAUTGQ010000096.1:0-4842 GCA_963538075.1 uncultured Atopobiaceae bacterium | reverse complement strand
GTGGTAGCCATCTCTGATCTACCAGCACCAACGATACCTGCAAGACCAACAATCTCGCCTGGATAAATGTTGAGGTTTACGTCAGCAAAACCATAGCCGGTGAACTCAGCAAGCTCAAAAATAGGCTCTGCGTCGTAATCAATGTTTGCGCTCTCGGCAATCTCTTTCTTAATCTCTGCTGCGTCTGGTGGAAGAAGTCCACGTACAAGATCTTCTCGCGTGAAGTCCTCTACCTTGCCGCGCATAGCCATAACGCCGTCGCGCAGAATGCCAATGCTGGTAGAAATCTCAAAGACCTCAGCCAGGCGGTGGGTAATGTAGATGATGCCAATGTTCTTCTGCTTGAGCTCCTGGACTACCTTGAAGAGGCTCTGTACCTCATCAAAAGTAAGTGCGGAAGTTGGCTCGTCCAGAATAAGAATCTCGGAGTGACGCATAAGACCGCGGAGAATCTCAACCATGCCCTGCTCAGCAATAGAAAGCGTCATTGCCTTGCGGTCCAGGTCAAGCTCCCAGCCAATCTCTTTCATGGTGTCTTCGAGCATCTTGTTGAGCTCGGCCTTTGGAGCCTCAAAACCAATGGTGATGTTCTCTCTAACGGTCATGTTAGGGAACAGCATTGGCTCCTGAGGAACCATATAAATGCTGTGTGCAAGTGCGGCCTTAGGGTTGGAGATATCAACCTTCTGACGATCGATAGAAATTTCTCCCTCATCGGCAGAGTAAATACCCATGATGATCTTCATGAGGGTAGATTTACCAGAACCGTTGCCACCAATAAGAGAAATAACCTCTCCTGGCGCCAAATCTAAGTTAATGCCTTTTAATACCTCGTTGGAACCAAATGACTTTTTGATTCCGCGGACGGAAAGAAGTGTGTCGCACTGCTCGCACACATCTTTTCCTTCAGGCGACTTTGGGTCAGTGGCATCGATATCGATGTCAAAAGTTTCACCCATAGTACCTCCTACCAAAAAATAACAAACGGCCGTACAAAATCTCACACTTTGAAGATATCTATAAATAGGCATTCTTCAAAGCACCGTCACGGCAAACGGTATTATTACTGCCGTGAATGGTATTTTTGATTGTATCATGAACAATAGTCCGCAATACCTCTATACGCAATTATGGTATTTGTAGTATATCTTCCTGTTAATAGGGAGAATAATTACTATAATGAAGTCTAGTATGTTAGATACAAATGTTTTATCATTAAACAAAAGTATCAACAGGAGGATGCATGGACGAACAAACTTATGCACTAGCTACTAAGGCTGCATGGTATTACTACATGGAAGATAATACCCAGGCTCAGATTGCTGAGGTCATGGGCGTTTCTCGTGCAAAAGTTATCCGTCTACTTGAAGAGGCTCGCGCTCAAGGCATTGTTCAATTCAGCTTCAGAAAGAACGATAGCCAGCGCGTTTCCGCAGAACAACTCCTTATTGACCGTTTTGGTCTCAAAGATGCTTTTGTGGTGCCTACTCCTCTGGACAGCTCCGCTATTAACCAGTCTATTGCTCAAGGCGCAGCTCACTACGTCTCTGACCACCTGCGCGAGGATGGCTATCTCAACATTGGCTACGGCGATACCGTCAGCCGTATGCTGGGTTTTCTCGCCAAAAACCGCGAGGAATCACTCAACGTTGTAAGCCTTACGGGCGGCGTAAGCTACTACCTGCCAACCGTTGGCACCACCGCCTACTCCATGCACCTGTTCCTGACACCGTCTCCACTTGTTGTGTCTTCTCGCCAAGTGCGCGATGCACTTCTTGACGAGAAAAGCCTGCAAGACGTGTCCACTATGACGGAATATGCAGACATGAGTGTGGTCGGCATCGGCGCCGCAGTTGAGGGCGCCACCGTTTTGCGCAATGGCATCCTTAACGAGGGCGAGCTGACCGTGCTTAAGATGCAGGGGGCTGTCGGCGACGTCCTGAATCACTTTATGGATAAAGACGGCAATCTTATTCAGACAGAAATTGAAGATCGCGTCATTAGTACCGATCTGGACAAGCTTCGCCAGCTTAAGAACGTTGTTGGCGTTGCTGGCGGCAAAGATAAAGTTACGGCAATTAAAGCAGTGCTTAACGGCGGCTATCTGAACGTGCTAATCACGGATTCAGACACCGCTGCTGAGCTGCTTCTTTCGTAAACAAGGAGGATCTGATGAGCAAGTATCTTCTTGCACTAGACGCGGGAACAGGAAGTATTCGCGCCGTTCTCTTTAGTGTTGACGGTGAGCAGGTTGGGGTTGCTCAGCGCGAGTGGGAGCACCACGAGGACCCTCGTTGGCCTGGCAGCATGGACTTTGATTGGGTTGCTGACTGGCAGCTTGCTCTGGACTGCATCAAAGAGGTTCTGGCAAAGACCTCCATTGATCCTAAAGAAATCGCCGGTATTTCCACCACCTGCATGCGCGAGGGTATCCTCCTGTATGACCAGGACGGCAACGAGATTTGGGCGTGCGCTAACGTTGACGCTCGAAGCGTTGACGAGGTCAAGCAGCTCATTGATATGGACCCAGAGCTTGAGAAGAAGATTTACCAGAAGAGTGGCCAGACCTATGCACTAGGTGCTCTACCTCGTCTTCTGTGGGTTAAGAACAAGATGCCAGAAATCTACAACAAGGCAGCCAAGATTGGCATGTTCAACGACTGGCTTGCTTACAAGCTTACCGGTATTCTGGCGGTTGAGCCATCAAACGGCAGTACCACCGGCATCATGAGCCTAGAAGAGCGCGCCTGGGATCCAGAGATTGCTAAAGAGTGCGGTCTGCGTGACGACCTGTTTGGACAGGTTATCGAGTGCGGAGAAGTTCTTGGCGCTGTAACCGCAGACGCTGCAGCAGAGACCGGCCTTGCTGAGGGTACACCTGTTGTTGTCGGCGGCGGTGATTGCCAGCTGGGCATGATTGGCGTTGGCGCTTGCGAGCCTGGTCAGGCTGGCGTTTTTGGTGGCAGCTTCTGGCAGTACGAGTTCAACACCGATAAGAGCACTCCAGACCCAGATTATCGCGTTCGTGTAAACTGCCACGCTATTCCACAGATTTGGCAGTACGAAGCTCTGGCATTCAAGCCTGGTCTGGTTATGCGTTGGTATCGTGACGGCTTCTGCCAGGCAGAAAAGGCCGAGGCAAAAGAGCGCGGCATTGACGTCTACGATGTCATGAACGAGCATGCTGCAGAGATTCCTGCAGGTAGCCATGGTATGCTCTGCTGCTTCAGCGACGTTATGAACTACATTCACTGGACCCATGCAAGCCCAACGTTCACCAACTTTGAGCTTGATCCAGAGCGTTTCAATAAGTACACCTTCTATCGCGCAATTTTGGAGAACACCGCCCTTCTCGTCCGTGGCCATATTGACCTGGTCAAAGAGGCTACCGGCAATGAGCCAGACGAGCTCATCTTTGCAGGCGGCGCTTCCAAGAGCCCTCTGTGGGCACAGATTGTTGCCGACGTTACCGGCAAGAACGTTCGCATTCCAGAGGTCAAAGAGGCAACTGCTCTGGGTGCTGCTGTTCTTGCAGGCTACGGTGTGGGCATCTACCCAAGCATCGCCGAGGGCGCAAAGCGCGTTGTTAAATGGGATAAGACATTCTCCCCCAACCCAGACAACAAGGCTGTTTACGACCAGCTGTATGTTCAGTGGAAGGATGTTTACAAGAGTCAGCTTGAGCTTGCAGAAGAGGGCAAGGTCAAGAGCATGTGGAGAGCACCTGGCCTGTAAGCGCTGGGGCGCCGCCACGCCACGGTTACGCGTGGCACGCAAAAAAGAACGTTTGGTCGCAGTACAAGTTGCGCCTGAAAGGAAAGCAAGATGTTTATTGTCAACGAGAATGATTTTGAGTATAGGTGCGGAGATCACGGCCCTAAGTACCTGATGAAGGGTCCTCGCATGAACTATGCCATGGTCCAGTTCCAGCCAGGCCAGGATTTCCAGGCCCACTACCACAACATCATGGAGGAGAACTTCCACATCCTCCAGGGTAAGATTGACATTGTGGTTGACGGCGAGGTCCACACCCTCTCGGCTGGCGACTTCATCCACATTGAGCCCGGCGAGGTCCACTACGTCAACAACCCTTATGACGAGCCAATCGTCATGGTCTCAACCCTTGCTCCTTTCCAGGAGGTCGACAAGGTTGAGGTGGAGAACCCTACCTACTAAGTTCACCATTTAGCGAGAAAAAACCAGCGTTTGGCGAGAAGATCGTTCAAGTGCAACGTTCTTCTCGCCAGCGTAAACGCGAAGAGGGCTGTCTGGTGACGGTCCTCTTTTTTGGACAACACGATATCAGACCACAATCAGATAGCGCAGCCCATATGTTTTTAGCACCAACAAATAGGATGTTTTGTTTCTATAGATGCTACAAGGAGATTCCTAATTTTATTTAGCCTCCAAAAATGACCGGTTTCTTTGAAGTCTAAAGTTGCCTTTTGAACAGAAAAGCTTCTTAAAACAGAATTGTCTAATTCACTATCAATCGGACCTGGTAAAGTCATTTTAAAGTTTGACGCACTGTTATTTGGTTCATCGCAAAAAACAACCACCTTATGCGTCTGCTCAAAATCATCAGCTGGAATCTGGCAAAAATGGTCAGCGTAAAATATACGTGAAGGCTTAAGCTGATGGAAATACATTGTGTCTTCTGTAAATCCATAATCAATATATTTGTCACTGTAAAGACAAAAACCGTCATCTACCGCACAAGAAAAAAGGACTTTATGCGTTTCCTCATCAATGAGTTGATATCCCTGAATCTTTGAATGCTCTTCTATAAATCTATCAAGTTCATCAAGGGTAGGCTGTGCTTTTTCAACAGGATAGAGACCA
>CAUTGQ010000095.1:0-4849 GCA_963538075.1 uncultured Atopobiaceae bacterium | reverse complement strand
TAAACTTCATCTAATATGCTTAAACATGAATAGACTTATATAAGAAATTTAACTACCGATAAATTCTGTATCTACGGAACACACCTAAGTCAGATAATCTGCTCAGATGAGGGCATTTTACACATCTAATGACGATAATCTGCATGATTGAGGTATTTTCAGCGTCATGTATACGTCTTTTTGACAGATTATCTGACTTAGGTGTGTTTTGAACTGCCTCCTATTTCTCGTGTCCAAGAAATGGGAGGCAGTTCAATCGGAGGCTCTTTTTAGTTGCATGTTTTATGCACTTGCGACTCAATGCTCGCCGTGCTCGTGCGTGTGCTCGCCGTGGCAGTGCTCGCTGTGGCCGTGGTCGTGCTTGTGACCCTCATGCTCGCAGTGGCCATGGCCCTCATGCTCGCAGTGGCCATGCTCGTGATCGCAGTGCTCATGCACGCAATGACCGTGCTCGTGGTCGCAGTGCGAATGATCGTGCTCGTCAGCCAAGTCCGACTGCTCGTGCCAAAATGCCGGCACAAACACCTCGCGAAGTCCATGACGCAGCAGGTCACGGCCAATAAATACGCACCTGGACTCTTCCTGAGGTTCGTCACCCGTAATCGCCCATGCGCGCTCTACCAGGTCAAACTTGACCCACTGATTACCACACGGCAACGTTCCTTTTGCGCGCGCAAGCTTTCCAAAAACGCCAGCCGACGCTGCGTCCAAAAGCCAAATCAAGTGCGTTGGACTTGGAAGCTCAGCGTGAGTCAGCGCCATAGTCTCCAGGTCAGGCCCCTCGTCCTTCTCGCTAGCTGGATCTTTAAGAACAGAGCCGTCAAGCGCGCGAGTCAGAAGACCATTCCACCACTCGTCGGGAATATCAGCATACGAAGATTCGGCGATAACCTCTGCCTGCGGATTCATCTCTGCCGTAAGCTGCTTAATGGGTTCGGCAGCATCCTCGCTACCTGGAGCAAGCTTGGAAATCACCACACTCGCAGCGGCGCTCAGTTGATTGTCAAAAATCTCTGGGAAATCGGTGCGCTGACTCTGCCACGAAACAGCGTCGACCACGGTAACCGGCGCCAGCAAACTAATGCGCTCCCAGGCAACCTGATTCACGTTATCAAGAATGCTCTGCAGCTTAGCTACGCCAGTTGGTTCAACAATTAAATACTCGGGGTCGATGGTGTTTGAAATGGTCAGCACCGACGTCGCAAAATCCTGCTTGCCCGAACAGCAAATGCAATTCTCGGTAGACTCCCAAACCTTGAGGTCGGAGTCCTGCCTCAGACGGCGCGCATCGATGTCTGCCTGGCCATATTCATTCTCGTAGATAGCAAAATCACGCCCAGTCCGGCGCACGAGCTCCTGAATGAAGGTGGTTTTACCAGCTCCAAGAAAGCCTGATACAACAAGGATTTTCATGAATACAACCGCTTCCTAAACTCCGTTGGCGCTCACCAGCGCAAAAAGCTGGCGAGAAAAACGAACTTCTCGCCAGCTTAAACGAACTAAATCACGCTACCTGTTTGGTTACCTAGTCGATAACAACAACTGGCTTGATGAGGTCGGATGGCTTATCACGCATGGTGAAGAGAGCCTCCTCGAGGTGCTCCCAGCCGTGATAGAGGTGAGTAACCTCTGGGTGAAGATCAAGACGGCCAGAAGTGACCAGGCTGGAGAGCTTCTCCATGCGCAGACGGCCGCCAGGCATGAGACCGCCACGGATGTCCTTGTGGCCCATACCAACGCCCCACTCGACGCGAGGAATGTTGACGTAATCGCCGGAACCGAGGTAGTTGACGTTACCAATCTTTCCGCCAGGCTTGAGTGCCTTGACAGCGTCCTCGAAGGTCTCGCAGCCGCCGCCGTCGACGCATACGCGGTCAACGCCCTTGCCGCCGGTAAGCTCCATGACCTGCTCCCAGATTGGGCCGTCCTTGTAGGAGATGAAGTCGGTTGCGCCGTAGCCCTTAGCTGCCTCAACGCAGACTGGACGGGTACCAACAGCAATGATGCGAGAAGCACCGTGGAGTGCAGCACCAGCAACGGACATAAGGCCGACAGGTCCAATGCCGATGACCAGGACGGTGTCGCCGAACTCAACGCCAGCAAGCTCAACTGCGTGGAAGCCAGTTGGAACCATGTCGGAAAGGATGCAGGCGTCTGCTGGATCCATGCCCTCTGGCATGTGAGCGAGGTTGCCGTCAGCGTCGTTTACGTGGAAGTACTCGGAGAAGACGCCGTCCTTGAAGTTGGAGAACTTCCAGCCAGCAAGCATGCCACCGGAGTGCATGGAGTAGCCGGCCTGAGCCTCAAGGGAGTTCCAGTCTGGAGTAATTGCAGGAACGAGGACGCGATCGCCAGGCTTGAAGTCCTTGACGCACTCGCCAACCTCGACAACCTCTGCGGAGCACTCATGACCAAGGATCATGTTGTGACGGTCGCCGATTGCGCCCTCCCACAGAGTGTGAATATCAGATGTACAAATTGCGACCGCAAGTGGCTTGCAGATTGCGTCCAGAGGACCACACTTTGGTGTCTCCTTCTCAATCCAGCCGGACTCGCCGATCTTGAGCATTGCATAACCCTTCATAAAACCCTCCTAAAATCTGTGTTTCTTACCAATGAAACACTACCTACCTCGTGGAGGAGCACGCCTTTTGCGTGACACTGACGAGGCTTATAAACGTTTTTGCGAAAGCTCGCATACGAGCGTACGTGGTTGTTGCGGCCACAAATGGGTCCTCTCCACAACAAACTGCGAACACTCGCGAAGTACATTTTCAAGTACTTTTTTACGTAAATCTAGAACGAAACCGTGAAAGGTTGAGCAGACTTTCATGAATTTTAGGCTGGCGAGAAATGCGGTTTACAAATATCCGATATTTGCGCACGTAGACAATGTGTACGCTAACATACCGTTAACCAAACCTCCGACCGATGAGGAACAACGCTTATCGGCAAACGGTTACCGTTCACCGAGTCAAAAGGGCAGATGTCCACTTTTCTGTTGTATGCGGTTGCTCCGTGGTGTTATGCAGAGGTGCCTTGTTATAATTCTGGCAGACGGGTTTCTCGCCACATGAGCTACTTTACTAGGTGCTTTAGCGAGAAAACCAGCGCTCACGGAAGGAATTTACATGCCTATTGATAGCCTGTTTGGAGACGCTGGCGCTAGCCTTGACTGGCAATACATAATCTCATACGCCATCCTGCTGGCTCCGGCAGTTATTCCGGGTGTGCTATTTGTTTACTCTTTTATCAAAGAACCTCGACAGTTCCGCAACGCGCTTTTTTTGTTTGCGACTCTTGCGTGGTCCTCGATTCTTCTAGTGCTAAGGCTGAACAACTTTGTTCTTGGACTAATTCTGGTTACTCTTGTACTGCTGACACCATTTCTGACCATTGGTTTCTTGCTGATCAACACCATAGTTGTGGTAAAAAATAACGGATTTTCACTGACGTCGATGCTTCCGTTTTTGATGGCCGGATTCCTTGTTCTGCTGATTGCGTCGCCGACCATCGTGAATTATTTTGACCCGGACGTTCGTCACATTATTGTCTTTGTGCTGGGACTTTTTACGCTCGAGGGCCTGTGGTTCTCGTTTACCTTTATGGCTTTGCTGTTCTATTCGTGGGTGTATCGTTTGCTTCCCCGCCGACGCCAATACGATTACATCATTATTCACGGCGCTGGGCTTGACGGTCCGCGACCAACTCCGCTGCTTGCAGGCAGGATTGATAAGGCGCTTGAGCTGTGGAAGAAGCAGCATCAGCACGGAAAGTTTGTTGTTTCTGGTGGTCAAGGCGCTGACGAGATTGTCTCCGAAGCTCAGGCCATGCGCGACTATCTTCTGGAGAAGGGCGTTCCAGCTGACGCAATTCTCATGGAAGACAAGTCCACTACTACCTGGGAAAATCTTAGGTACTCGCTAGCCATTATCAACGCTGATCGGGCAACGGGTGTCGACGCCACAAGCTCGGCCGCCGTCGCCTCGAGCGGGGACGTCACAACAACGGCCAGCGACGCGTCGACCAGCGACGCGAGCGGAACCGTCGCCTCGAGCAGTGGCTTTACCACCGCAGTTGTTACCAGCGATTTCCACGTTTTCCGTTGCGCCGAATACGCCCACAACCTGGGCATTAAGGCAGATGGTATCGGTTCGCACACCAAAGGCTGGTACTGGCCCACGGCGTTTATCCGCGAGTTTATCGCAATCACCAAAGCGCACCTCTGGCCCTACCTGGTCATTGGCGGTTTGTACACGTTAATCAACGTGCTCAACTACGCGTTCTTTTATCTGGGAGTTGCGTAAGCTAGGGGTGCTCAATTTTTGCTCCGCGCCTGATTTGCTCCGCGCCTGATTTCTTAAAAGAATCTGTAAAATTTGCCTGAAAACGTTAAAGAAACTGTGGATTTGCCTGATTTCATCAAAGATTCTGTATCCAAAATACAGAATCTTTGCACTTTTCAGGCTCGCTTTTCAGGCTCACTTTTCAGGCAGAGTTTAAAGCGCTTCCGAGCTCGCCCTTTCATGGAGCCTGATTTTCTCGCCATGTCTGAACGATTTGCCGGAAAAGTTCACCAAGTCTGAGCTATTTGCCGGTTTTTCTCGTTATGTCTGAGTAAATGTACTCAGACTTCATGCACTTTTCAGGCACGCAATTTCAAGCCTCACTGATAGAGCTCACGCATCACCGCAGAAACCATGTGTTATCTGCGCCAAGTCGAGCTAGATCCGCAAAACCGTATATACTCGAATGAAGCGTTATCTGGCGAGAAGCCCCGTGTGCTCGGAACCCTCGTGGACCCGTCGCTCGACACGGACCCGCCGCTCGTCAAGAACCCGCCGCTCGT
>CAUTGQ010000094.1:0-4941 GCA_963538075.1 uncultured Atopobiaceae bacterium | reverse complement strand
ACGAGATCTATCGCTGTGACTGGAGTTCAGACGTGTTGCTCTTCCGATCTCAAGATCAAAATAAGCTGAGCGTTGTTGCGAAATATCTTGCGCAAAGAAGTTTATGCATTTACGCAGTATTTGTAGAGGTTATGGTCTAAATTCTTTATAGACGTAGCCCTTGTTTTCCTGCTATACTTTCAAAAGTTGTGTAGAAGCACAACATGCTGTTACCAAACAGCACAAAATCGCACGTACGACTACTTGTTTGCCGTGGTGCCTAACGCTAAGCCAGGTGTTGGGTGGTTTTAACAAGGCTTGAACTCGTACGGAGGAACAACCAATGGAGGTAAAAATGGCTGCAAAGATTACTATTCAGACTCTTCTGGATGCTGGTTGCCACTATGGTCACCAGACTCGTCGTTGGAACCCTAAGATGAAGCCATACATCTTTGGTGAGCGCAACGGCATTTACATTCTTGACCTTAAGCAGACCATGCTTGGCGCAGACGCTGCTTACACTTTCCTGAAGAATGTTGCATCTAAGGGTGGCCGCGTTCTCTTCGTCGGCACCAAGAAGCAGGCTCAGGAGCCAATTGCTACTGAGGCAGCTCGTGCAAACATGCCTTACATCAACCAGCGCTGGCTTGGTGGTATGCTCACCAACTTTGTCACCATGCGTTCCCGTATCAAGCGCCTTGAGGAGCTTGAGGCAATGGTAGAGGATGGCCGTATGGCAACTCTTCCTAAGAAGGAGCAGGCTCTTAAGAACAAGGAGCTTCTGAAGCTTCAGCTTAACCTCGGTGGCGTCCGTGATATGACTTCTCTTCCACAGGCTCTCTTTGTTGTTGACTCCAAGCGTGAAGAGAACGCAATCCGTGAGGCAAACCGTCTTCACATTCCAGTTGTCTCCCTGCTTGACACCAACTCTGATCCAGATGTTGTTGATTACGGCATTCCTGCAAATGACGATGCTATTCGTTCCATTTCTCTTATGTGCCAGCTTGCTGCAGACGCAATTCTTGCAGGTAGCGGCAAGGAGCAGATTTCTGCTGAAGAGATGGGCGCTGAGTCCGAGACCCCAGCTGCTGAGTAACTCTTAGCAACGGGTTAAATAATTTAGTTATTCAGTAGATTTTTGGGAGGAAAACATGGCAGAGATTACCGCAGCACTTGTTAAGCAGCTTCGTGATATGACCAGCTCTCCTATGATGGAGTGCAAGAAGGCACTCGTAGAGGCTGAGGGCGATATTGAGAAGGCAGTAGATATTCTTCGTACTATGGGCGTTGCTAAGGCAGTTAAGCGCGCTGGTCGTGACACCAACGAGGGTACCATTGCTACCTTCATCAGCCCAGACGGCAAGACTGGCGCAATCCTCGAGCTCTCCTGCGAGACCGACTTTGTTGGTACTAACCCACAGTTCACCGGCTTTGCTGGCGATCTTGCTGCAGTTGTTGTTGAGAGCAACCCAGCTGACGTTGAGGAGCTCAAGGCTGCAAAGCTTGGCGACGAGACTGTTGACGAGGCAATCACCGATAAGATCCACAACATCGGCGAGAACATGCGCGTTCTTCGTTTCCAGCGCGTTGAGGCTGCAAACGGCGCTCTTGCTAGCTACATCCACCTTGGTGGCAAGCTTGCTGACATTGTTACCTTTGAGTTCAACAAGCCAGAGACCGCTGAGTCTCAGGACTTCAAGAACTTTGCACACGACGTTGCAATGCAGGTAGCTGCAGCTGCTCCAGTTGCTGCTCGCCGTGAGGATGTTCCACAGGACATCGTTGATCACGAGCTCTCCATCTATAAGGCGCAGGCTGCTGAGTCTGGCAAGCCTGAGGCTATTCAGGAGAAGATGGCTTATGGTCGTCTCGAGAAGTACTACAAGGAGTATGTCCTTACTGAGCAGGCATTTGTTAAGGACCCAGATATGACCATTTCTGAGTACGCAAAGCTGCTCTCCAAGAAGGTTGACGACGAGGTTAAGATTGTCAGCTTCGTACGTTTTGCTTTTGGTGAAGAGTAAGACTTTTTACTTCAATTATTTTGAGCCGGTTGTTTTCAACCGGCTCTTTTTTTACCGCGATTCCTGCAAAACTTACGGTGTCGTTTGTTAAAATTATTACAACTATGGCAAACGGAGAGAGCGAGGAAGCTTTGTCTTCAGCTAAATACAAAAGAGTACTTTTAAAGCTTTCTGGTGAAGCATTGATGGGTGAGCAATCCTTTGGTATTGACCCTTCAATTCCAGAAATGCTTGCTAAAGAAATTAAGCCTGTCTGGGAGTCTGGCGTTCAGGTTGCCATTGTTGTTGGCGGCGGAAACATCTTTAGAGGCGTTTCTCAGGCAGCAGCTGGCATGGATCGTGCTCAGGGCGATAATATGGGCATGCTTGCAACAGTAATCAACGCTCTCTCGCTCCAGGATTGTTTTGAGCGCAATGGTATGGATTGCCGCGTTATGAGTGCAATTTCCATGGCTCAGGTTGCGGAGCCTTATATTCGCCGTCGTGCTATTAGGCATCTTGAGAAGGGCCGTATTGTCATCTTTGCTGCAGGTACCGGCAACCCTTACTTCACCACTGATACTGCTGCAGCTCTTCGCGCTTGCGAGATTGGCGCAGAGGCTCTGATGAAGGCAACAAAGGTAGATGGTATTTACGACTGCGATCCAGTTACTCATGCAGATGCAGTTAAGTTTGACACTGTCACCTACAAAGATGTTCTCGCCAAAGAACTTAAGGTTATGGACGCTGCAGCAATTGCGCTGTGCAAAGACAATAAGATGCCAATTCTTGTATTTGACATGCAATCTGAAGGCGTTTTCATGAAGGCAATTTCCGGAGAAGAAGTCGGTACTACTGTCGTTGAGGAGGACTAATGAGCGTTCATTCTGATAAAGCTAAGCAGTCTATGGAGAAGTGCATCGAGGCACTTAAGAATAACTTTGGCCGCGTCCGTACTGGTCGCGCAAATCCACATGCACTTGATCACATTAAGGTTGACTACTATGGCCAGCCAACTCCAATTTCTCAGCTTGCAGCTATCAAGGTTCCAGAGGCATCTATGCTGCTTGTAGAGCCATGGGACAAGACCGCTCTTAAGAGCATCGAGAAGGCCATTGAGACTTCTGACCTTGGTATTACTCCATCTAATGATGGCTCCGCTATCAGGCTTCCTTTCCCAATGCCAACTGAGGAGCGCCGTCGTGAGCTTGCTAAAGAGTGCTCTCAGATTGCTGAGGAGGCTCGTGTGGCTGTTCGTAACGTTCGTCGTGACGTTAACGGCAAGATTGAGCGCGATGAGGAGCTCTCTGAGGACGATCAGAAGCGCGAGAAGAACGGTATTCAGAAGCTGACCGATACGTATATTGCACAGATCGAGACTCTTCTTAAGACCAAGACTTCAGAAATCATGGAGATTTAAGTGCAGTTTGATACAGACAAACTCGTCCAGTATTTCTCTGACGCACCAGAAGATATCAGTCTCTCTGATATCAATTTAGAAACTATTCCGTCTCACGTTTCCATCATTATGGATGGAAACGGCAGATGGGCTACAGCTCGCGGACTTGATAGAACCGAAGGTCATAAGGCTGGTGTTCTTTCTTTGCGCGAGGCTGTTACTACAAGCGTGCGCCTTGGATTGGACGTTCTGTCGGTTTATGCGTTCTCTACAGAAAACTGGAAACGCCCTCAGCGTGAGGTTGACTTGCTTATGCGTCTGTTTGCAGAGACGCTGCTCAAAGAGCTTCCGCTGTTTCATCAAGAAAACGTAAAGCTGCGTTTCTTTGGTGACCTTGAGGCTTTGCCAGAGAAGACCCGCAAGACCTTCCAGCGCGGACTTGATGAGACCGCACAAAACACTGGTATGACATTTGCACTGGCTGTTAACTATGGCTCTCGTGCAGAGCTGACCAGGGCAGCTGTTCTTCTCGCCAACCAAATTGCTGAGGGTAGTGTGTCTGCTGATTCGGTGACTCCAGCAGACCTCGAGAAGAACCTCTATACAGCAGGACTTTCTGATCCAGACCTTTTGATTCGCACGTCAGGAGAGCTGAGGCTTTCTAACTATTTGTTGTGGCAGCTGGCTTACTCGGAGCTGTATGTTACGCAAACTTACTGGCCTGACTTCTCTAAGTGGGATTTTTTGCGCGCCATTAAGGACTATCAGAGTCGCGAGAGGCGATTCGGAGGAGTGAAATAGTGGTGGACAATACGCGCGATTCCAAAAAGCCTACTTCCAGGATTGATACTGACTCTCAGCTAAACCCTGAAGAAACAGGTAGTGTTGGAATTGATAGGCAGATAGAAAAGCTGGAGATTCGTCGCTCACTTAAAGAGCTGCAACGATCCGCTGGTAACCTTATGGGCCAGCGTGTTCGTGGCGTTACCGAAAAGCTTTTGACCAGAACCCTGTCTGGCGTAGTCTATGCAGCTATTGTGCTTGCTGCTCTGTTTGTGGGAAAAGAAGCCACCATTGTTTTGATTGCTGGTATGGGATGGCTGTGCTGCTCTGAGTTCTTCCACATTTGTCGTATGGGTGGACGTATGCCAAACGAGCCTCTTGGCCTTGTCTTCTCGCTTATTTTCCCCATAATCGCGTATTTTGGTCACGTCTTTCCGTTGGCATTCTCCCTGCTTTTGATTATTCTTTGTGGCCTTTGGTATGTCCTTACTCCGCGAGCAAACCTTGCAGATGTAGCTGTTACGGCTTTTGGACCTCTATATACGTCGCTCTCACTTTCAACGGTGGTACTGCTGAGGTCTACAGAGCCTAGTTTTTCTATTCCTTGGATTACGCTTGCCGTCATGCTCTCTGTGTGGGCTAACGATTCTTTTGCGTATTTGTTCGGATCTAAATTTGGCAAGCATAAACTTGCGCCAAGAATTTCTCCAAATAAGAGCTGGGAAGGCTTCTACGGTGGCCTTTTAGGCTCAATGCTGGTGTGGTTCTTGATTGCCG
>CAUTGQ010000093.1:0-5053 GCA_963538075.1 uncultured Atopobiaceae bacterium | reverse complement strand
ATGAGGAATTACTATTGAAGTTTTCACTACCTTTTAATTCAAAAGAGCTTGAAGCGGAAGGCAAAATAACCATAGATCCAGAATATGGATATGAATTTAGCCATACCTTAGAAACTCAGATTAGAGGACAACTTAAAAATGGCCTTGCTATGATTGATTTTTATGAGTCATGTGATAAAAGGAATCGATTATCACAGTATGGAAATGACTATATCGCCACGCTCTGCATCAAGCTCTAAACCTATAGAGTTCTCTTCAGGACAGCCTGGACAACGTCAGAATCAAAGTCTCCCTGAGCCTCTGTGAGCGCTTCTAAAAGCTGAGCTACGCCTTCCTCATACACGCTAGGCAACAGATACTTCGAGACAGCCTTAGCATCGTCAGTACCGTTTTCCATGCAGCATGAGTAATGAGCAATCTTAAGTAGGTCCAGATCATTTTCGGAATCGCCGCACACAATAACTTCTTCTGGCTTAAGACCAATAGTCTCAATGAGCTTCTCAAATCCCTGCGCCTTATTCCAGCCACAATAATTGATGTCAAACCATCCAATATAGGGAGAAACCAACTCAACCTCTGGAACTGCACTGGTAACAGCCTCATAGATTTCTTGCTGGCGCTTTTCATCTTGAGGGAAGAGAAGGCCACCCGCATACATAGGAACATCTCTTGGAACAGATTGTGGTCCAAGTCCTGGCACAAAAGTGTTAAACGAGGCTGCAAGATGATCTACTACTTCTTGAGTAGTATCAACTATTTTCCAACAAGAGGTAAATGACGTATCTAAAGGCTGCTCAAGCGGACCTTCTGCGTAATAGGTAAGCAGGCAATCCTGCATTGGAGAAATGACCTCGTAGATCTTCTCCATCATCTCGTACGTAAATTTTTTTGTGAAAATAAGCTTGCCATTAAAGTAGAGAATCTTTCCACTTGAAAACACGCCAGTGTCTGTCAGGGAAACGTCAGACTTTAGATAAGAAAGTGCATCATATACAGGTCTTCCGGTAGAAAGTCCAAACGCAATACCTGCGGCTTTAAGATTATTAATTGCCTGATGAGTTCTTTCAGAAATAGCCGGAGTGTCAGCGGGTTTTAACGTTTGGTCCATATCGGAAAGAACAAGCTTAATCATCAGGGCTCCCAAGATGCGTGTGTTAAATGAGTGTTTTGTTAATTCTACCAGCAAGAGTAGAGAAACGCGTAAAAATTGCCGTTATTATTACGTTGTTAACTTAAAACTACGAGATTAGTAGAGGTCCATGAATATTTACGACCACTTTGCTCACGAGGATGAATATCCAGAGCTCAACATAGAGGCAATGTCTGAGAGACTTGCAAAGGCGCTGTCTTTCAAGACGGTGTATACCGATGCGGAGACAACCGATTGGTCTCAGTTTGACGCCCTTCAACAGCACATTGTTGATAGCTTCCCATATGTTATGACCGCAGCTTCTAACGTTGAAGTGGTTGGCCACTCGCTTCTCATTGAGATTCCAGGATCCAATCAAGAGCTTCCTGCATTGATGCTTATTGCTCATCAAGATGTAGTTCCTGTTGTTCCTGGTACAGAAGACGCATGGACGCATGATCCCTTTAGTGGAGATGTCGACGACACCTACGTTTGGGGACGTGGTGCGCTTGATATCAAAGACATGCTTATGGGTGAGCTTGAGGCACTTGAGTATCTGCTTTCACAGGGTTTCTCGCCAAGGCGCTCTATCTACCTGGCATTTGGCGAGGACGAGGAGGTCTTGAGCCACGGCGCCACCAGGCTTGCGGAGGTCATGGCCTCGCGAGAAATGCGTGCCGCCTGCCTCTTGGACGAGGGCACCACTACGTTTTTTGATGGCAGCGCCTACGGTGCGCCCGAGGCTACCGTGGCCGACATCTGCATCTCGCAAAAGGGCTTCTTGAACGTTAAGCTTACTGCGGCTGGTCACGGCGGACATTCATCTAATCCGTTTGGTGGAACTTCGCTTGAGCATTTGAGCTGCGCACTTGCCGCTCTTTCTGAGTCTAAACCTCAACCTGAGCTTAATGACATTGTTAAAGAAACCTTCAAGGTTCTTGCACCAGAAATCACCGAGGAGCCTTTTGCTTCGTTGGTACATGACGTAGATACCAATGCAGAAAAGATTGCTCTTGCTGCAGCTCAGATCAAAGAGCTTTATCCGTTTGTAACCACCACGTACGCTTTCAACATGCTTGAGGGTTCAAGTAGTGCGGCTAACGTTATGCCTGGTAATGTCAGCGCAACTATCAACATTAGGCTGCTCCCTGGGGTAAGTGTTGAAAAAACCGTTGAACACATTACACAGGTGGTAGCCCAGGTTGACCCTTCCATTGAGGTTGAGGCTTTACATTCCACTCCTGCGGGAAGAATTGATTCTCCAGCTGGTGCTGGCTATCAAGAGCTCAAAGCCATTATGGAGCACTACCATCCAGGCGTTACCTTTGTTCCATCCTTTGTGTGTGGTGGCACCGATTCTGTCCGCTACGAGGGAATTTGCGATTCTATTCTGCGCATTTGTCCTTTTAGGCCAACTCCAGAAGATGAGGCAAACGGCGTTCATGGAATTGATGAGCGTATCGAGAAACGCGTGTATGCTCAAGGCGTCCGCGTTCTTGTGTCCTTTGTTAAACAAATGTGCCAATAATTTGCTATCGCGCAACTTACGTTAAAATAGACGCATGTTATGTTCTACAAAAAGGGGAGTGAAACGTTGCAAACTAGGCAGCAGCTAGCTAATCAAGTAGCATCCCAAATTAAAGAAGCAGCAGACGCCGATGCAGCAAAGGCGCAGGCAGAAGGAACTATTACTGATCCAGTTGGTAGTTCTAACAACCCTTCCAACGCTATTTTTACTGTTGCAAACGTCATTACTTTTTGCAGATTGATTCTTACGATTGTCTTTCTTGTGCTCTTCTCAACAGGCGGAAATCGTTGGGTAGCACTTGGCTGTTATGTAACTGCAGCTGTTACTGACTTCCTTGACGGCCAGATTGCTCGTAGAACACAAACCGTAAGCTGGCTGGGCAAAATCATGGATCCTATCATGGACCGAGTCCTTCTTATCACAGGCGTTCTTGGTCTTTTGATTATTGGTGAGCTTCCTCTCTGGATTCCACTGTTTGTTATTGGCCGAGATGTTTACCTTACTCTTGGCGCTCTTGCTGTGCGCAAATTCCGCAGGCGTCCTATTGATGTTGTCTTTGTAGGTAAAGCTGCAACTGCTTTTTTGATGACCGGTTTTAGCCTGCTTCTTCTGGGCATTCCAGTTGTATCTGGCCTTGGTCTGGTAAACGTCAGCTGGCTTCCAGGTCTTAACTCTGAAAGCAGCGCTCTAGGTATCTTCTTTGTGTACATAGGAATTGTTTTCTCGGCAATTACCGCCATTGTTTATACTGGTGAAGCGGCTAAAATAGTTAAAGATAGTAAAAACACTCAAGCATAAGTTAGGCTGTTTATGACTTTCTTTCAGCACAACCATGTATCTTTGCGCCAGCTCTCTCATAAGATGCTGGCTTTTCTTGTAAGCGTGCTGCTTGTATTTGTTCTAGCTGCTCCTTTTGCTCCTGCAACTACGGCTCTGGCAGAAAATACCTCTTCTAACAAGACTTCCGTAACAGATGAGCCAAAACTTACTGAGGCAACTACTGCCATTGTCACCGATGCTCAAGGAAACGTCCTCTGGAGCAAAAATCCAGATCAAGAGCTTCCTATGGCATCCATCACCAAGGTTATGACTGCAATTGTTGCGCTTGATTCTGGCGTTAATCTTGATGAGCCATGTAAAATCACAGTTCCAGATCTTGAAGAGGGTTCACAAGTTGCTGGTTTGACCTCGGATGATACGCCTACACTCAGACAGCTCATTATGATGATGCTGGTGTATTCCGCAAATGACGCAGCTTATAACATTGCTCTCAACGTATCTGGCTCTCAACAGGCCTTTGTTGACCAAATGAACAAAAAGGCTGCTGAGATAGGCATGACACACACGCAGTTCCAGAATCCTCACGGCTTAGATGCTGATGGTCACTATTCAACCGCGCGAGACCTTGCTCTGATGGGTCGTTATGCACGCGAGCACTATCCACTTATCGCCAGCGCTGTACATACCAGGTCATACACTACAACGGTAGGAGGGGAGCAGCGTACGTTCCACTCAACCGATGACCTCATGGACACCTACCGAGGTCTTCTCGGCATTAAAACAGGTGCTGAAGACTCTGGTACTGCTTTCTTGGGCGCTTCAATGCGAGGGAACATTACGCTTTATACCTGTGTGCTTGGTTGCGAGACTACACAAGGTCGTTTTGACGATACTGCCATTCTGATGAACTGGGCTTATCGCAATTACAATCGTGTGGCCATTCAGCGAACTGACCAGATTGTGCAGATTCGTACGAGCCAGGACAACTTCTTGCTCTCTGCAGTGGTTAAACCATCAACTTCTACCACGTATATGGCATGGCCTGGCTCTAAAGACTTCACCTACCAGACCTTCATGCTTTCTCCCAACTATCCAGTAGCTAACAACCAGCTGATTTCTTTAACTGACTGGTCCCAAGATTCCGCGCAGGTAGGCACCACCATTACCCAGGCACATCTTACGCTGTGGACTATTCCAGCCTACAACCTCTTTGACCTGTATTCGGTTGCTCCGTATCTCTTTGGGAGAAACTAATGTCTGAGCAGAAACGCTCTATCCTTCATACCGAGCTTGAGTATCTTGGCGCACAATTCTCAACTTCAACTGAAGGCTTCAACTTAGCCCAATCTTTCTATGGCGAGAAACCCCTTGAGGAAGCTCTGAAAGATTGCGCTCTTATTGACCTGAGTGGTATCGGCTACACGCTGGTGAGTGGAGTTGCAGCTCAAAATTTTGTGGAAGCTGTCTTTGCAGGTAAACAGCTTGAGGTAGGACAGACTTCATTTGAGTGTGCACTTACGGGAGACGGATCTCTGTCTTCCATCGGTCTTCTCGCGCGCTCTGGTCAAAACGAGTACGTGGTACTTGATGCATCTGAGCGCTCTCTTGTTCTTGAC
>CAUTGQ010000092.1:0-5061 GCA_963538075.1 uncultured Atopobiaceae bacterium | reverse complement strand
GACCGTGGCTATTGTCACACACAATTTTGCATTCACTCAAATTGCCGATAGGGTTATCCACGTTAAAGAAGGCCAGGCTCAATCGGTAGAGATTAATAAGCACCCAGCTGACGCGCTTACTGTCGAGTGGTAGTTATGCCACACGCTCTTTTTACCGAGATTGCTCGGACCATCAAAGGGTCTCTCGCCAGATTTCTTGCAATTGCAGGAATTGTTGCTTTAGGCTGCGGCTTCTTTGCAGGCCTCAAAATGGCCAGCCCTGACATGCAAGAAGCTGCTCATACGTTTTACGCAAACCAACATCTCTACGACCTGCGTGTAATCTCTACGCTTGGGTTAAGCGAGAAGGACGTTTCCGCCCTGGCGTCAGTTGAGGGTGTTGAAGCGGTTATGCCTTCTCGTACGGTAGACATTATGGCTACACTGACGTCGTCGCAATCTACTGCTCGTGTGAGTTCTTTTAGACCTGGTGGGCTGAATCAACCAACAGTTGTTGAGGGAAGGCTTCCTCAAGGACCTTACGAGTGCGTGATGAGCGCAGATCCCAAGAAACGTGCTGATATCAGTCTTGGTCAACAGATTGAGCTACCAGATACTTCAAACGGCGTTCATTTAAAGGGCGGCTCGTACACGGTTGTTGGTTTTGTAAATGCGCCAACGTATCCGTATGTCAGCAATTTTGGTACTACATCGTTAGGCAATGGCATTGTGCAGCAATTTGTGTATGTCACTGAAGATGCTTTTGCAGATGATGACCCTTATACCGAAGTGTATGTGACAGTTCAGGGTGCTACCAGGTATAAGAGCGGCTCATCGGCGTATCAGAGCGCTGTTGATAGCGTTGCAGAACGCATTACACAGATGAATCCGTCGCTTGCTGCTCTTCGTTTGCAAGAGCTCAAAGATGACGCTCAAACTCAGGTTGATGAGGCTCGTCAAAAGCTGGAGCAATCAAGACAAGAGGCCGCGGATAAACTAGGGGATGCTCAGAAGAAGCTTGATGATGCGGAGGCACAAATTTCTGCTCAGCAGCAAAAGCTGGATGATGGTCAGAAGCAATATGATACAGGACGTCAGCAGCTTACAGCTTCGCGCTACAGTGCTGAGCAGCAATTTGCACAAGCGGAAGCTCAGATTACAGCTTCAGAGGCACAGATAGCCCAGGGAACAGCTGAGCTTAGTGCAGGAGAGGCTCAGTATCAAGCTGGTCTTGCTGCCTATAATGTAGGACAAGCAACGTTTGCGCAGCAAAAGAGTGCGTTTGAAGCGGGTAGAGATGCGTTTCTTGCAGGACTTGCTGCGCAAGGAATTACGGCTTCTACACTTGAAGAAGCACAGCAGCAGCTCAGTGCTTTAGGTCTACCAACCTCGCAAGTAGACGCTCTTCTCGCCACACAGGCGCAGATTAGCGCTGCAGAGGCAGAGCTGGCTTCCCAGCAGCAGGCTTTAGCAGCCGCGCGAGAAGAGCTAGATCAGCGCACGGCTCAACTGCATGAGGCAGAGTCACAAGTGACTCAGGCACGTCAGGATTTGAGTGAGGCGAGAAGTGCTACCGCAGATCAGTTAGCTGCGGCTCAAGAAAAACTTGCTGCGTCGCTTAGTCGCCTGAGCGCAGGACAAACAGCTCTCCAAAGTGCAGAAGCTCAGACTAACGAGGGAAGACAGAGTCTTGAGGAGCAACGCACTGAGGTTGAGAAACAGCTTGCTGATGGCCAGGCAAAAATTGACGAGGCTCAAAAGAAAATTGACGAGCTCAAAGAGCCCGATGTGTATGTACTTGATCGCACAAAAGAGATTGGCGTTGCAGCGTATCAAGCAGACTCTGAGCGTATCAACGATATTGCCAATGTGTTCCCGTTGATGTTCTTCTTGGTGGCTGCTTTGGTGTCACTTACCAGTATGACGCGCATGGTATCTGAAGAGCGCACGCTTATTGGTGTTCATAAGGCGCTTGGCTATTCGACTGTTCAGATTGCGACAAAGTACCTGTTATATGCCTTGTCTGCTTCGCTTTTAGGCGCTGTTATTGGCATAGCATGTTTAAGTCAGGTACTGCCAGGCGTTATTGTTTCTGCTTACGGGTCTATTTACACCATCCCAAATGGGGGAGCTCCTTACCCTATTCAGCTAGATAGTGCGCTGCTTTCGGGACTTTCTGGTATAGGCATCACACTTCTTTCAACCATGGCTGCCGTTTTATCCTCTCTGAAAGAAGAGCCTTCTAGTCTCATGCTTCCAAAAGCTCCAAAAGCGGGCTCAAAGATTTTGCTTGAGCGCGTTGAGCCTCTATGGTCCAGATTGTCTTTCTCGTGGAAAGTTACAATCAGAAACCTTGTCCGTTATAAGCGGCGCTTGATTATGACGCTCGTGGGAATTGCTGGATGTACCGCACTCTTGTTAGTGGCTTTTGGCCTTAGGGATTCCATTAGCGACATCATTGATAACCAATGGCCAGCTATCTCGCATTATGACTACATTGTGGGAATGACCTCCGATGTTTCAAGTGAAGAAGCTGATCAGATTAATGCAGAGCTCAATCAAGTGGGCGCTACAAACATTCATCGCATAACAAGAGAAAATGTTCTTCTCGAGTCACCTACACAAAAGGCGGGTTCGCTTACAAGAACAACTATTATGACCAGCAATTCTCTTCAAGACATGGCTGGTTTAGCCACTCTCCGTAACCGTCTTTCTGGTCAGGCAATAGAGCTTGGAGAAGACTCGGTAGTAATTACAGAGAAGCTTGCAAAACGGCTTGGTGTAGGTGTGGGAGATACCATTCAGGTCTATGCTCAAGACAGAATTGGAAACGCTTCAGGTGAGCCAAGTACGCTAACTATTACAGGAGTTGCCGAGAATTACGTTGGGTCGTATCTGTATGTGGGGCCTTCTGCATGGCATTCTTTGGGCATTCAAGACGACGCCACGGATGGCTGGTATGCAACGCTTCCTGAAGATCAAACAACAAGAGATGCGTTTGGAGAAAAGCTTATTAACCAGGCAGGAGTTGCAACAGTAGATGACGTCAATGAGGCTATTCATACCTACAAAGAATCACTTGCCGTAGTTAATCGCGTGGTAGCCATTCTTATTGTGGCCGCAGCTCTGTTGGCTTTTATCGTCTTGTATAACCTCACTAATATCAATATTGAAGAGCGTATTAGAGAAATTGCCAGCCTCAAAGTTCTTGGGTTTACGCGTCATGAAGTAGATGCCTATGTCTTTAGGGAAATTGCATTACTAGCCGTCTTTGGAGCGCTCTTTGGACTTGTTCTAGGAACGTATCTTGAGGGATTTGTAGTTCAAACTGCTGAGATTGATCTTGTTATGTTTGGTCGTGCTATTCATGCACCAAGTTATTGGTTTGCCTTTGGACTCACGCTTGTTTTCTCGCTGTTAGTGTATGTTGCTATGCGGCCAAAGCTCAAAAATATCGATATGGTGGAGAGCTTGAAGAGCGTTGAGTAGGCATCTTTTGCGCGCCCCAGGAAGGCACATTTTAGATAAGATAGAAGATAGTTGAGATTGCTTATTTATAAGGAGTTGGTATGCCTAAGGTTTCATTTGTAATTCCTGCATACAACATCGAATCGTACATTGGACGTTGTATTCAAAGTGTAAAGAATCAGACGTTTGGTGATTTTGAAGCAATTATTGTTGATGACGCCTCAACAGATTCCACTCCAGAGAAAATCGTTACGGCAGTAGGGGATGACAAAAGGTTCAAAGTTGTTACTCATGCAACTAACCAGGGACTTCATCTTGCACGTAAAACTGCTGCAGCTCACACAAAAGGCGAGTGGGTCTTTTGCCTAGACGGTGATGATGAGGTCACTCCTGATTTTCTTGAGCAGGTAGTTGTGCGCATTGACCAAAATCCTGTTGATATTCTTCACCTGGGTATTACCGTTATTCCAGAAAATGGTGTTGACCCAGCTGATGCAAAGTCTTTTGAGAACTACATCAACCAACAATCGGACTTTACTCAGGGTGAAGATATCCTACGCATTATTTATGATGAGGGTTATGGGCAAAAGCTTGACTGGCGCGCTACTCAGCGATTGTACCGAGGAGAGCTTTTCCGCTCTGCTTTTGCAGAGATGACTTCGGAGCGCCTGGTAAGAGCAGAAGATGCCTATGAGGTATTTATCCTGGCAGATAAGGCTCAGACTGCCGATGGTTTTGAGTCTTGCAGAGGCTTTTTGTACCACTATGGCATCGGAGTAACTGGTGCTTCTCGTATTTCTATGGATCAGTTTGGGCAGTTCTGCTATCAGTTCTTAGACAACATTGATCAAGTAGAACTTTATATTGGCAAGACAGATAACATTGCTCATCTCAATTCGTTTAGGGGTATGAAGCATAGATTGTTAGAGCTCTTGAGTGCTGAGTGGAAATTCCGTCTTGCTCCTGAAGATCAAGAAGCTGCTTTTAAGTCGTTTGCTATTTTATTTGGCCCATCTGCGGCTGTTCGAGAGCTTTATCGCTTTGTAAGAGATGACGCTTACGAGGCTATTGCAACTGGTACTGAACTTCCAGAAGACAGTGATGCCTATCGCTACAGGACGTATGCAAAGAAATATGTCGCTCTCATGCATAAGGATGAGGGGCTGTCGTTTGATAGGGCTGTTCGTATGAAACAGATTGCCGATGAGCACATGGAATATTTAGAAAGAAAACACATGGAAAAGATGTTTGAGCAGCAGCCTATTCGCATCCTTATTACTTCTCATAAAGATGTTGATGTTCCCGCAAGCAACTACCTTCAACCTATCCAGGTAGGACCAGGTCAGAAGAGTAATCGCTTTACGTATATGCTCCACGACGATGAAGGCGATAACATTACCGAGAAAAACCCCATGTACTGTGAGATGACTACACAGTATTGGGCATGGAAGAACATTACCAATGCTCGCTATGTTGGCTTTGGACACTATCGTCGTTACTTCAACTTTACTGATACGGTTTATCCAGAAAATCCGTTTGGTGAGGTTATGGATGACTTCATTGATGAAGATCGGAAGAGCGTCGTGTAGGGAAAGAGTGTCTCCTTACGTGTAG
>CAUTGQ010000091.1:0-5217 GCA_963538075.1 uncultured Atopobiaceae bacterium | reverse complement strand
GTCCGATTGGTCCGCCACCTAAAATAACCAGATTCTTAGCAAGTTCTTTTTTAGCAAGCATTTCAGTTGAAGTAAATATCTTATCGTCAATCTTTAGGCCATCAATATTTGGTACATTACTTTCGGCACCAGTATTAATGAAAAGACGGTCGAATGTTAATTCTTCTGTACCTGATTCATCAGTTACCTTGATTGTCTTGTCATCAATAAATTCAGCACTTGCATCAAGCACAGTTGCCAAGTCTTGGTCTGCTATCTTGTGGTAGTTCTTGTTGCGTAGTTTTGCTGTCATAGCTTCCTTAGTTTCGAAAGCTTCTTCATACTTAACTCCTCTTTGAGAGTTAATCACCAAGTTCTTAGTTGGCAAACATGCGATGTTGATACACGTTCCGCCGTACATCATTGGATCTTTTTCAATCAAAAGCACTTCTTCGCCATGACTTGTCAGGCTTCCTGCCAAAGTCTTACCAGCTTTGCCAAAGCCAATAATAATATTCTTAAAATGTCTCATACTTAGACTCCTAATCCAAATTATCGCTACATATTTTTTGTCAGTAACATATTTTTTTACAAAATATCACGATAGATGTCAGCTGTCTACGATTTTGCTTATAGCTATAATAAGTTCAATTGAATTGCCGGAGCCTTTGGCAAGCGCTGGCAAGAGAAGGGATTAGGTGCATGAACAACTAGCGATACTCATAAAACCCGAATTCACGTAACGTCGCTGACGACACTACCGCGGGTGTAGTATTGCTTAATCATGTCTTAATTTATAGTCATTTACCTGTGTATAATCGCATGCTACTCCGCGTGGTCTTCGGCAGAACCGAGGTATCATGCAGCTTAATCTTTCAAATATTGAATATACCTATCCATCAGCGGTAGAGCCCACCTTACATGATGTGACTATCACACTTCCACAGGGATGGACTGGCTTTGTTGGTAATAACGGATCTGGTAAAACAACCCTCGCACGTATCGTATGTAGTCTATTGCAACCTGACAGGGGAGTTGTAAGTCCATCGCTTTTCTCGGCATATTGTGCTCAAAATGCAACGGAGGCCCCAGCTACTCTTTTTGATTTTGCGGTTGCTTATGATGATGTGGCAATTAAGCTGAGGCGAGAGCTTTCTTTGGAGGATGATTGGCCTTGGCGTTTTGAGACACTTTCGTGTGGTCAGCAGAAGCGACTCCAGGTAGCGTGTGCTTTATGGGCCTCGCCTGACGTTCTTGTGCTCGATGAGCCCACTAATCATGTGGATGTATCAACAAAACATGCTCTTTTTGCGACCTTGTCGCAGTTCAAGGGTATCGGGGTGTTTATTTCACATGATAGAGAGCTGTTGGATAAACTCTGCACTCAATGTTTGTTTGTAGCTAACGGCACGGCAAACATGAAATCTGGTAATTATTCTCAGGCATCATCGCAGGTAGAGCTTGAACGTTCTAGCGCATTACATGCAAAGGAAGCGGCGCAAAAAGAGAAGACTCGCCTTGAGCGAGAAACCCAGCGGCGTAGAGAAGAGGCTTCTAGAGTTCAGGCGCGCAAAAGTGGAAGAACTATTGACAAGCATGACAGTGATGCGCGCGCAAAAAAGCGGGGCTATATAGTTTCAGGTCAAGACGGTAAAGCTGGGAAGTTGGCGGCGCGCATGTTGGATAGACTAGAGAAGGCAACAGGTAAAGCCACAGGTATTCAGGTTGAGAAACAATACGATTCCAACATCTGGTTGGATAGTAAAGCAAGTAATAGAAAAGTTTTATTGAGGATGGAGCCTACTGACATCCTTATGGGAGAGAGCTACCTACAAACTCCACCGTTGTTTATTGGCAATACGGATCATATTGGTGTTGTTGGTGATAACGGCTGTGGTAAAACAACGCTGATAAAGGAAATCATTTCAAGCATTTTTGACGATGTGCGGATGCTATATATTCCTCAAGAGCCAACTGAGCTGCAGAAAACAGAGACATTAAGAAAAATAAAGGGGTTATCAAATTCCCAACGCGGAAAAGTGTTGTCTATTGTGGCACAACTCAATTCCAACCCTGATTATGTTCTTGCAGGTGAGTTGACCAGTCCAGGTGAAATGAGAAAGCTTATGCTTGCGCAGGGAATGCTCGAATTACCAGAGCTTATCGTAATGGATGAGCCAACTAACTATTTGGACCTTGGCTCAACAGTAGCGCTTGAACGTTTACTATCTGAATATCCAGGGGCTTTATTGTTGGTCTCACATGACTTATCGCTGATTGATTCTGCTACATCGATTAAATGGTGCATTCAACGATCAAATGACAACTTTGAGCTTGTGGTGCAGTAGGGGCGAGAAACACGTTGGACAGTTACGGTGGTTGCGCGTTTGTGTTTGAGCGGCTCGCTGACACAGACCGCTGCTTTTATACCGCTCGCCGTAGTTGTTCAAGCAAGCTAACTTCTGCTGAAAAATTTTATATAAACTAAAAGGTCAAATCGATTTCTTCTGAGATTGCTTGTGTGTTTAAGCATGGATTTCGGAGGGGCCTATGCTTCACTTCAACCACGGTTCAAAGCAAGAAGCCAACGAGGGAAATGCGAGCGCTGCTGGCAACGCAGGCACGGGCGCTGCTGGCGTGAGTTCCGCTGGCGCTGTGGATGCTGCTGGTGCGGGCGCCGGAGCCCCTAACATCCCCACACCTCCTGAGGGATATCAGCAGGCAGCCTTTGCCTCTACGTTGCCAACAATTGCTGATCAGACAGCTAACTTGGGCTTACAGATTGGCGTTATTTCTCCAGGTGAAAGTGAGGAAGACGCTGAGGCTCGTGAGGCGTACGAGAGTTTGGCTCGTCACCGTAAAGCTCGTCGTAAAAAGAAACTTATTAAGGCAGGAATAGCCGCTGGAGTCTTTGTTCTTCTCGTCACATTGTTCATTTTACCTATGTGCCAAGGCGGCCAGAACCAGAACACCACCGTGATGCCAAGCACCACGTTTGTCACGCGCGGCGAGTTCAGCGATTCTGTTTCCGCGTCTGGATCCATTAAGCCCGTGTCGTCAACTGTGGTAACTCCCGAGGTAGATGGCATTATTCAGGACGTTCAGGTTTCTGAGGGCACGTACGTCCATAAAGGCGACAAGCTCTTTACTATCAAGAATGATGAGTTGGACAAGGCTGTTCGTAAGGCGTCTCAGCAGGTAAAAGCAGCCGAGAACGAGGTCAGTAAGGCTCGCTCGGCCCTAGCGTCCGCACGCAACGGTGTCTCCGAGGCAGGTGAGGACGGACAGGAGGCAAACGCTGCGTCTGTTGCTGCTGCTGTTGAAGCGGCAGAGGCAAATCTGGAGAGCGCCCAGATTGCGCTTGAGGAGGCTCGCTCCGCTTACAACGACGCAATTGCCCAGGCAGATAAGCGTATAGTCACCGCTCCATGCGACGGCACGGTTATTGTGATGAACGCAGTGAACGGCGCTTCTGTTGGCTCGTCCGCGCCAGGTGCTGGCAACGCTGGTCCTCTGATTACTATCGCGGATCTTTCCCAGATGAAGGTAAACGTCCAGATAAACGAGGTAGACATTTCTCGCATCGCCGTTGACCAGAAGGCACAGGTCAGCTTTACAGCTCTGAGAGATCTGTATTGCGATGCAGTGGTCACTCACGTTTCTGCCGTCTCGTCCAACGGTGCCGACGCGGGCGCAAGTTACGATAATCCTGGTCGATCCATTGTTTCCTACACCGTTGACCTGCTTATTAGCAGTCCCGACGCCTCCATCAAGCCGGGTATGACCGCCAACGTGGACATCATGATTCAGCACATGGACAACGTGCTGACTGTACCTCTTGTTGCCGTCATGGACGATGGCGATGGTGCTTACGTCAACGTGGTCACTTCTCGTGACGAGAAAGGCTATCCTCAGGTAAAGCGCGTATCGGTGACCGTAAAGGCACAAAGTTCTACGACGGCCGTCATCGAAGGTGCCGGTATTGAGGACGGCACTGAGGTGATGATTGGCGGTGGCGCCGGCGGTCCATCTCAGGGCGCGGCTATGGACGCTCCAGCAGGCGCAACGTCTGGCTCGGCGAATGACACAACAGGCTCAACAGGTTCCAAAGACTCCAAGTAGGCGACGCGTATGTCCAAGGTAATTGAGGTACATAAGCTGCATCGCATTTACGAGACGGCTGCAGGTTTGACGCACGCTCTACGGGGTGTCTCCTTGACTGTGGAGAAGGGCGAGTTTCTTTGCATCATGGGTCCGTCAGGCTCGGGCAAATCTACCCTGATGAACATTTTGGGTTGCCTGGATACGCCTACTGCTGGTTCATACAAGCTCGAGGGACTTGAGGTTGCAGATCTTTCCGATGACGATCTAGCGGAGATTCGTGCCACGCGTCTGGGCTTTGTCTTCCAGTCGTTTAACCTACTGCCGCGCACTACGGTGCTGCGAAACGTTATGCTGCCGCTCATCTACTCGGATATTCCCGCAAAAGAGCGAGAGTTGCGTGCTTGGAAGGCGCTGCGTTCTGTTGGCCTGCCCGAGGAGTACTACGAGCATAAGTCCAACGAGCTTTCCGGCGGTCAGGTGCAGCGCGTTGCCATTGCTCGAGCGCTGGTTAATGACCCAGCGGTCATTTTTGCCGATGAGCCAACAGGTAACCTGGATTCTGCAACCAGTGAGATGGTCCTCAACACGTTCAAGTCCATGCAAGAGCGTGGTAAAACAATCGTGCTGATTACGCACGACCCCGAGACCGCGTTTTGGGCTGACCGCGTGGTGCATATTCGTGACGGTCGTCTGCTCACTGACGAGCAGGAAAAGGAGTTTGTGAAGCAACACGCCGCGCAGTCCGCACCGGGCGCACATGCCGCATCTGGCGTGCACGCTGCACCGGGCGCACGACCCGCGACAGGAGGTGCTGTGCTATGAGGCTGATGGATCTGCTGCGAGAAACCCTGTCTGCGCTCAACGCTAACCGCGGCCGCAGCCTGTTGACGGTGCTGGGCATTGTTATTGGCATCAGCGCAGTTATTGCTATGACAGCGCTTATCGACGGAATCAAGTATTCGCTGGTCAGCTCGCTGGGCCTCAACCAGTCGCGTATGGTCATGATCTACGCGTGGCCAGACCGCGAGGTCACACAGCAGGACCTGGAGATGCTGCAGCTTAGCGTACCAGGGTATGAGCTTGTGACCGGCATTGACTCCACCATGGCCCGCGTCAACTCGGCCGAAAAGCAGT
>CAUTGQ010000090.1:0-5245 GCA_963538075.1 uncultured Atopobiaceae bacterium | reverse complement strand
TAGTGAAGTACCGTGAGCGTTTTGAGCGCGCGGGTTTCTCGACATACACCGATGAAGCAACGTGGTTCCCAACAGGAGAAGGCCTGGTACGCGCGGTGTGCATGCCCGAGTATCAGCAAGCGGGTGCGGGCGATCCGGCGCTGGTGCTGCCCATCTACACGCGTCTTTCTGATGCGGAGGAGTCGGAGCGCAAGCGTTTGGGTCTCAAGGAGCCGGCAACGGTGGCCCTGACCGGCGTGGATGATGCGTTGGCCGATATTCACCTGCAGCTTCGTCCGATGACGGTGAACGATCTGGATCAGGTGGCGGAGCTTGAGGCGGCAACGTATGCTGACGCTGCGCATTCTGCCTGGTCAAAGCAGACGTTCTATGACGAGCTTTCGGGCGTTGGGCGCAGCTGGTGGCTGGCTCACGACCGTGGAACGGTCATTGGCTTTGCGGGTGGTCGCCTGGCAGGAGCGCAGTTTGAGGTGGAAGAAGTGGTGGTCGCGCCCGAGCGTCGCCGCCAGGGAATTGCATCTAAGCTTGTAGAACGCGTGGCGTATGACGCTCAGATGTTGGGCGCGTCCGCAATTACCCTTGAGGTGGAGGAGGATAACGTTCCAGCTCAGGGTGCATACAGCAAGCTGGGATTTGCTGAGGTGGGTCGCCGTCCGGGATATTACGGTCCGGATTGTGCGGCGCTTTTGATGACGGCGCAGTTGCCTTTAGCGGTTGGCGCTGGCTTTGAGGCCAGAAACCCTGAACCTCACGCATCGGTGCGTCCGTGGCCTATTGTTGCAGGTGAGCGCTCTGAAAAGACGCTTGCGGCACTGCGTGAGGCAGGGGATTTGATTCTCAGTCTGGAGTCCTCGTGCGACGAGACCGCCATGTGCATCATGGATTCACACGGTGTGGTCTGCGCAAACGTTGTCGCAACTCAAATTGACTTCCACGCTCGCTTTGGCGGCGTCGTGCCCGAGATTGCTTCTCGCAAGCATACCGAGGCTATTGTGGGTCTCTTCGAGGAGACCATGGCCCGTGCGGGCGCGCACTTTGGTTGCGACACGCTGGTACCGTCTGACCTGGCTGCCGTTGGTGTTACCGCAGGCCCTGGCCTTGTCGGCGCACTTGTTGTGGGCGTGGCGTTTGCCAAGGGCTTCTGCGTGGCCACGGGCCTGCCGCTTATTCCCGTTCACCACCTGGAAGGCCATCTGTTGGCTAACCTGTTTGAGACTCCCGACCTAAAGCCACCGTTTGTGGCTAGCTTGGTCTCGGGCGGCAATACTATGCTGGTGCACGTGCGTGCCTGGGGAGATTACGTGGTTCTGGGCTCCACCATTGATGACGCCGTGGGCGAGGCTTTTGACAAGGTTGCTAAGGCGCTGGGCTTGGGCTATCCAGGTGGCCCTGTAATCAGCAAACTTGCAGCTCAGGGTAACCCTAAGGCCATTCACTTCCCGCGCGCGATGATGCACAGCGGTGACTATTCTTTTAGTCTTTCTGGCCTGAAGACTGCTGTTATCACCTACATTGAGGGCGAGAATCGCGCAGGTAGAGCAATCAATCTGCCAGACCTTGCCGCTTCGTTTGAGCAGGCAGTTATTGACGTTCAGGTTGCAAAGGCTAAAACCGCTGTTGAGGAGACGGGCGTCTCCGATTTCTGCGTGGGAGGCGGCGTTGCTGCCAACCCCGCACTTAGAGCTGCATATAAGGAAACCTTTGGTCGTATGGGCGTTCGAGTGACGGTACCTCCGATGTCGGTTTGTGGCGACAACGCCGCGATGATTGCCGTCGGCGCGCTTCGTAGCTACCGTACGCAGGGTTTCTCGCCATTGACCTTGGACGCAAACCCCAACGCGCAACTGGGATCGTGGTCGTCGGATGAGGCACCCGTTGTCCCAAGCGGCATGTAAGGAGGCCATTGTGCAAGACGGATTCATCAAAGTTGCAAGTATCACGCCGCGCGTCCGCGTGGCCGACGTGGCGTTTAACGTGGAGAGTTGCCTGGCCGCCATTGAAGAAGCCGCAGGTAATCGCGGTGCTAAGGTGGTCGTGCTGCCTGAGCTCTGCATTACGGGCTACACCTGCGAGGACCTGTTCTGGCAGGATGCACTCCTGGACGCAGCCGAGCGCGGTCTGGTCTCGATTGCCGCTCGCACGGCCGACGTCGACGCGTTGCTGCTGCTAGGCCTGCCTGTTCGCGTGGCCGGCAAGCTCTACAACTGCGCCGCCGTTCTCTTCAGGGGAGAGCTTTTAGGCCTGGTGCCCAAGCGCTACGTGCCCATGTACAACGAGTTTTACGAGGGACGCCACTTTGTTTCTGGCCCCAAGACCGTTACCAGTGTGGACTTTGGCCTGCTGGGCGAGGTACCGTTTGGTACCAACCAGCTGTTTGCGTGCGACACCATCCCTGAGCTGGTCGTGGGCGCGGAGATCTGCGAGGACCTCTGGGTGCCCATGCCGCCGTCAAACGCGCATGCCGTCGCCGGCGCAACGCTGATCTGCAACCTGTCCGCGTCGCCCGCGCTGGCCGGCAAGTCCGTGTACCGTCGTCAGCTGGTTGCGCAGCAAAGCGCGCGTCTGATCTGCGGATACGTTTACGCGAGCGCAGGTGAGGGCGAGTCTACGACCGATTTGGTTTTCTCGGGCCATGATCTTGTTGTCGAGAATGGCCGTGTGCTCGCCGACTCCGGCGTGTTTGGCGAGGGTATTGCTGTGTCCGAGATTGACGTGCTGTCGCTGGCGGCCGACCGCAGGCGCATGTCGACGTTTGAGGTTGCTCCGACACCGGAGGATTACAAGCACCTGACCACGTATTTCTCGCTGGAGTTTGACAGTGAGGGTGACGCGAGCGGCGCGGGCGCTGCAGGTCGCAGCCACGACGGCGAGGGCAGCGAGGGCGCCGCAGACGGCGACGAACTTGCGATCCGCACGCCGCTGACCAGGTACGTTGACCCGCATCCGTTTGTGCCCGCGATGGACGATGCTCGCGCGGCGCGCTGCGAGGAGATTCTGTCGATTCAGGCTCATGGTTTGGCTTCAAGGCTGGCGCACACTGGCTCTGACCACGCGGTTATTGGCATTTCGGGTGGACTTGACTCTACGCTAGCTCTTCTCGTCACGGTGCGAGCCTTTGACCAGCTGGGATATGATCGCTCGGGCATTGTGGCTGTGACGATGCCGGGATTTGGCACCACGGACCGCACGTACACCAACGCTATTGAGCTGGTGCAGTCGCTTGGCGCCGACCTTCGCGAGATTTCCATTGTGGATTCCGTGCTGCAGCACTTCGCAGACATTGGCCACGACCAGGACGTTCACGATGTCGTGTACGAAAACTCTCAGGCTCGCGAGCGTACGCAGATCCTGATGGACGTTGCCAATCAGGTGAGCGGCATGGTCATTGGCACGGGCGACCTCTCCGAGCTGGCGCTTGGTTGGGCGACGTACAACGGCGACCAGATGTCCATGTACGGCGTAAACGCTTCGGTGCCAAAAACGCTGGTCAGGTATCTTGTTGATTACTGTGCCGACATGTATGAGGAGCAGGGCGAAGACGAGATCGCTCACGTTTTGCGTGATGTTCTGGATACACCGGTTTCTCCTGAGCTGCTGCCAACTGCGGCGGACGGTTCCATTGAACAGAAGACTGAGGACCTGGTTGGCCCTTACGAGCTGCACGATTTCTTCCTGTTCCACGTGCTTCGTCATGGAAGCGGGCCGCTTAAGGTTCTGCGTCTTGCCGAGCGTGCATTTGGCACGGGCACTGACCAGGAGGTTTACGACCACGAGACAACCGTTCGCTGGCTGAAGGTGTTCTACCGCCGCTTCTTCTCGCAGCAGTTCAAACGCTCGGCGATGCCTGATGGACCAAAGGTTGGTTCGGTCTCGCTTTCTCCGCGCGGCGACCTGCGCATGCCATCCGACGCTTCTAGCTCGCTTTGGCTCTCTGAGTTGGAGAGCTTGGACGCGTAAGCGCGGTAGGGCGTAGCGCGGCAGATCGTAGTGCGGTAGGGCGTATTTTTCAGGCGTTCAGTACCCGGCTATTCATGTATATGAATAGCCGGGTACTTTTATGCAGGTTGATTTTTGCTATGAATAGGGAAGAGGCGATTTTGCCCTCAAAATGGTCCTCAAGTGGTAAAAAATGCGTTTAGTTGGAGATTACAGAAATTGTGGGATTCTATGCATCAAATCTACCTGCAGTTTTGCTTTGGACAAATAATCAGAAATATGGATAGAATTTGTTACCTGGTAAAACGTAGGTGCAGTTTTTCTGAATACTCCATTTCATCTCCAACTAAACGCATTTTTTACCCAAATTGGCCCCTGCCAAAGAGGTGCTCATTTTTCCTATGCAAAATCACGCATATCGCCTGCAGAATATGCACTCAGCAAAGATTTGCGTCAAAAATTATGCTAATGGCAAGAAATCGCAGGTCGATACCGCTTGGCGCTCGCATCCGTCGACCGCAAGTCGCGCTTACCAGCAGCTCAACGGCGCCGCGCGCCTGTTCGCAGCTCGCACTCCGCCTGCATTCCACTCGCACCCCGCACGCACCCACCAGCTCACGCATAACCGTTGACGGCTTATACTGCACGCCTACAGAAAATCTAAGTCGGTTTTGTAAGATTTTCATAATATTTCGTATAAATTGTTTTCCCGTGTGGAATAACTAATAGCGTTGGAAAAGGGCGCTTGGCGCCAATATCGGGCTTGGCCCGAAAGGGAGGTTTTCATTATGAATTTGAAGCCACTTGGAGATCGTGTTCTGGTAAAGCCTGCTCCAAAAGAGGAGAAGACATCCTCTGGTCTCTACATTGCATCCGCAGCACAGGAGCTTCCTCAGCGTGGCGAGGTCCTCGCAGTTGGAACTGGCAAGCTTGATCAGAATGGCAATCGTATCGCTCTTGATGTCAAAGTCGGCGACCAGGTATTTTACGGCAAGTTCGGCGGCACCGAGGTCAAGGTAGACGGCGAGGAGCTCCTGCTTCTTCGTGCTGACGACATCCTTGCAGTCCTCGAGGACTAATCGCTCGCAGCCCGCTCGTAGCTTATCCGCTCGCGGCCCGTTCGCAGCTTGTTCATTAACGTGTAAGTTCAGCTATTTTGGAGGAATACCATGGCTAAAGATATCGATTTTGGCACCGACGCTCGTGCCAAGCTTGCTAAGGGTGTAAACACCCTGGCAGATGCCGTAACCACCACCCTTGGACCTAAGGGTCGCTACGTTGCACTGCAGCGTTCTTACGGCGCACCAAC
>CAUTGQ010000089.1:0-5254 GCA_963538075.1 uncultured Atopobiaceae bacterium | reverse complement strand
CTGAACAACAATAACGACGTTTACTTCTACGCCACAAACTGGACTCACGGTACTCCAGATGACTTCTCTGGTATGTACAACGCTAGCAACTTTGTTAAGGATGACCTCGACATCAATATGAATGGTGTCACTGACGAGACTATTCTGAAGGCAACCGCTAAGGTTCTTGGTAACAACGTTGAGAGTATCCAGTCCGACAAGCACATCCGTAGTCTTGAGCCAAACATCGCTGGCGGCGGTACATTCTACGGTAGGGCATTTACCTCGGCTACTATCATGACTGACTTTGCTGGCGTCACCGATACCAGCGGACTCTTCCAGTATCGTCTGAGCATTCGTAATTACTACAACACGCCAATGAATAAGATTCTTATGTACGACGTGTTGCCATATGTGGGCGACGGCAGAAACTCTGCTTTCAGCAACACACTTCAAGGTCCTATTGAGCTGAAGATTGGCTCAACTGACGTCAGCTCCCAGTATGATATTTACTATCGTACTGATGAGCACCCAGCTCAGAACGATATCAACGAGATTAACAGCCCAGAATGGACTAAGACTCCATCTGACTACACCAAGGTAACGGCAATCAAGATTGTTGGTAAGGATGGCACTATTTTGCCTCCATACACCGTTCTGTCTGCAGTTTTGACCATGAAGGCACCACTGTATGATCCAAACCTCTCCGAGGCTCTTGCATACAACGACATGAGCGTTATCTACAACAACGAAGCTGCTATGCGTCGTACCGAGAAGGTCGCAAACCAGCTTGTTGACATCATGGATGTCAAGGTAGAGAAGAAGTGGCTTGACGCTGACGGTAACGCAATTACTCAGCCAGATGCTACCTCCATTACCGTAAAGCTTCTTGCCGACGGCGTTGATACTGGTAAGACACTTGACCTTACCGCAGCTAATAACTGGACTGCTTCGTTTACACACCTTCGTAAGTACACCGTTGAAACTCACAACGATGGTACCAGCACAAAGACTCCTATCGTCTACACTCTTGAAGAGGTAGGCACAGACGCTAATGGCATGGTCACTTACAATGGCAAGAAGTACAAGGTAACCGCTACTTCTGGTCAGGCAGATGAGAATTCACCAAACGATTCCGTTGCACTGAGTGTTACCAACCAGCTGCAGCAGGAGAAGGTCTCCGTCTCTGGCAAGAAGCTCTGGGACGACTCCAACGATAACGACGGTAAGCGCCCAGCTTCCATTGTTGTCAGGCTTCTTGCGGATGGTGTTGAGGTTCAGCACAAGACTGTTACTGCTGCCGACAACTGGGAGTACACCTTCTCTGACCTGCCTAAGTTCAGTGGCAACACAGAGATTACCTACACCGTTTCTGAGGATGCAGTACCTGACTACACCACAAGCATCAACGGTTTTGAGATTACAAACCAGCATGTTCCTGAGGCTTTGAGTATCCCAGTTAAGAAGGTCTGGGTTGACGACAATAATGCTCAGGGCCTGCGTCCTACTAGTGTTCACGTCAGGCTCTATGCAGACGGCACCCAGGTGGGCGAGTTTGATCTGAACGCAGCTAACAACTGGTCTCACATCTTCAACGGCCTGCCACGTTACACTGCTGGTCACGAGATTGAGTACACCGTCAAGGAAGACCCAATTGCTCACTACACATCTTCCTATTCCGGCTCTTCAGCTACTGAGCTTACAGTTACCAACACCATTGAAGGTAAGGTTTCTGTTCCAGTAACAAAGAAGTGGATTGGTGCACCTGCTGATAGCGTAACTATTCACCTGCTCGCTGACGGTGTTGAGGTTCAGAGCGCAACTCTGACCGCTGCAGACAACTGGCAGCATACGTTCAGCAACCTTAACCAGTACAACAATGGCGCGCTGATCAACTACACCATTACTGAGGATGCAGTTGACGGCTACACCACCCAGATTACTGGCGACGCTGCCAACTATGTGGTAACCAACACCAACATGAAGACTCGCGATATTCCGGTCACCAAGGTTTGGGAGAACCAGGAAGGCGATTCCGCTGAGATTGTTCTGTATCGTGATGGTGTCGAGGTTGATAGGGTAACCATCACCAAGGCTGACGACTGGAAGCACACCTTCAGCAACCTTGAGTTCTACGACAAGACTGATGGTCACGAGTACGCATACACCATCTCCGAGACTCCTATCTCTGGCTACACAACCCAGATCATAGGTAATCAGGACGACGGTTTCACAGTGACCAACACTGCTCCTGTTGTTCCTCCAACCACGCCGCCTACTACTCCAGAGCCTAAGAAGCCAGGTCTTCCTTACACTGGCGACGCTTCAGGTATTGCTTCAATCGTTGGAGCTGCAGCTCTGTCCCTGAGTGGTCTTGGCATCGCTCTTAGAAGGAAGAACAGCTAATAGCCGGACTTTCCAAGCTCTCTGATAGCTAAAAAACAGGCTCCTGGTAAACCAGGAGCCTGTTTTGTGTAACACACCAGAATCATCGTATCTGGAGCACAGAACCATGCGGCCGCACCGCTTTCCTGGTGTTTTACAAAGCTCCCACTCCCGCTTCAGCGCCAAGTGGTAAAAAATGCGTTTAGTTGGGGGTTACATTTTTCTGCATACGCGTTTGCCCAGGAAAAACTTTTAACTATGGTAAAAAATGCGTTTAGTTGGGGCTCAAACAGCAAAATTTCAATTTTCATCCCCAACTAAACGGGTTTTTTACCTTTTTGGGGCCTAAAATCGGTACCCTAAAATTGCTGTATTCACGATTATGAATAAATTGACTCCGTTATGCAGAAATCACATTAACCGATTGTTTTGACGGCTCTGATAACGTCAAGTTCTCCTCATCCACCGAAAACTAAGCGCACTGCAAACAATTTCCCAGCAACACGATATAATTTTAGGTAGTTCCCGGTTATTTCCTGTATTGCAAAACGTGGAGGTAAAAGGCTTATGAGAAGTATCTTTGAGGATCGACAAGTATCAATTAAGTGCGACGATAAGTATTCTTATACCGTCACCAAAGACGGCTTGGCTTACGTTCCTGGTAATGGAAAACCAGAGGTAAACGTCCTGTTTTCCGAGGTTGGTTCAACCTTTTTGCTGAACTATTGCAGCTCAAACGGCCCTTACGAGATTACCTTTAAGGACAACGAAGGCCACAACCTCGTAAGCATTGACACAGATCTAAAGCTCCGCGAATTTGGTCACAACATTCTGGATACAAAGACAATCATCCTCGCTTTTGCAGCCAATAAGCTTACTACTGAGTTCCCTAATAACCTTGACACGTTAAACACTAAGCTTGGGTTCAGCCTCAAGGAGAAAAAGATCACAATCGCAAACGGCGTGATTTCCGGCGCAAAGCATCAGGTCAAGCTTTCCGACATTCGTCGAGTTCAGTGTGTTGCTGGTGGCGCACTCAACAATCTCTTTGTCTTCACTAAAGAAAAAGGTGGCTTCTTTGATAGGGCGGACATTGTAGTTCCTGTCAACGAGCTCACAGTACCTATTCTTGAAGCAGCAATGAGAAGAAATACTGGTCACGGAATCGATTTCACTAGGGGCAATGGCTTCGACCAGCCAAATAGCAACTTCATTATTATTCGCTATCTGGACTCCAGTTTCTTTGAGACCGCTCCTGGCGTCTTCAAGGAGGACTGGCAGAAGGATGCCTACGAGTTTGTTAAGTCCTTCGGTTATGACCTACAAACCATGCTAGGGGAGTAACCTCTGGCGAGAAAAACGTCTTATCCAAGAAAAACAGCCGCTCTCAATAAGAAGGCGGCTGTTTCTTTGTGGGCGAGAAGATCGCTCTAGCAGTTAGGTCTTACTTCTGCTTGCGAGCCCTTAGTGCAAAGCCGAGAGCGGTGATGCCAGAGGCAACCATTCCAACAGAAGCAATCACAAGCTCAGCAACGTCGCCAGTGTCTGGCAAAACGCGCTTCTTCTTGGTCCTAGAAGGCTTGTGTGGATCAGAGCTAGGTGTTGGCTCAGGCTCTGGGGTTGGTTCAGGCTCAGGTGTTGGCTGAGGTTCAGGCTCTGGATAGTCGTTGGTGAAGACCAGAGGAGGTGTGCTGCTGCACTCGCACTGATCAACCTCAGTGACAGTTCCATCTTCGGCAGTCTTAGTAATGTGATAGGTGAAATCAAGCTCGCCATCATCATTCTTGAAGACAGTGTAGGTGAGGGTGTAGACGGACTTGTCATAAGTCACCCTCTGATTAGTACCGGTGACCTCTTTGATGGTGTAGACATAGGTGCCAGGCTGAGTAAAGACTAGCTCACCGAAGTTATTATCGCCAGAAACTGCAACAGAAGTCTCAACAGTATCTGTTGTTGCGTTGTTTGGCATTGGGTAGGAAGGATCGTCACGGGTGAGAGTGAACTTGAAGATATCCTGGGTTGTTGCGGTGCGTGGATTGCCACCGTTGTCATCAGGGAGAACTGATGGATAGTCGGTTGGAGTATCTGGAGCATCACCAGTAACAACCTTCTGGATAACTGGATAGTCCCTAGCAGGAAGTGGATCAGGATAGACGTTAGTAAAGACGGCCCCTGGCGCATCGTTATACTCGCCAAGGTCAACGGTGGTAACGTTTCCGTCCTCGTCAGTCTTGGTCATAGTGCGCGTTGCCTCAAGCTGGCCAGTGCCATCGTCAGTTACGTGGTAGGTAACGGTGTAGACGCTCTGATCGTACTGGATGTTCTGGGTGCCGGTGACCTCTTTGATAGTGTACACGTAGGTGCCAGGCTGAGTGAACGTGATGTTGTGGAATACAGCATCGCCACCAAGAAGTCTGCGGGTACGAGCAGTGTTGCCGGTGGTTCCCTCAGGCATTGGGCTAGATGGGTCGAGGCGTGTCATCTCAAAGATAAAGACATTAGGGGCATCGCCCTCGTCTTCTGAGCCATTTGCCAGGAAGTCATTGATGAGGCTCTCGGCAAGGCTGTCACTTATGATGCCGCCGGCGCTTGTGGCGCTTGCAGTACCCGCTGCGCTAACGTCGCTCGCGCTCAGGTAAGAATTAATCAGAGATGCAGGTGAAGGCTGTCCAGGTGTAGGAACAACTGGGTAATCGCCCTCAACAATCTTAGTAACGGATGGTGTCACAATGGCAGGCCTGACAGCGTAGACATTTACCAGCGACTGAGTGGTGGTGTACTGCTCAACGCGAGAAATGCTGCTCCTGGTTGAAACATAGGAATTAGGAACGTTCTCGGTGATGGTGTACGAAACAGTATCGGCTGCGGTGTTGTCTACATACTTGCGAAG
>CAUTGQ010000088.1:0-5261 GCA_963538075.1 uncultured Atopobiaceae bacterium | reverse complement strand
GCATCAGATCAGTTTGCCGCACGCCTTGCTAAGGTGGCCAAGCAACGCGCTAAGTGGGCTCGTAAAAACGACGTCTCGTGCTACCGCGTCTATGACGCTGACCTGCCCGATTATGCCGTCAGCATTGACATCTACAAGGGTGCCACAAAGCCAACTACCTGGCTGCAAATCTCTGAGTACGCTGCATCTAAAGAGATTGATCCAGACCTTGCAAAGCGCCGCCTTCTAGACGTCCTAGCTTTGGCTCCTCGCATTCTAGGCGTACCCAGCTCAAACGTAAATCTACGAACAAGAACGCGTGCAAAGGGTGGCTCTCAGTACTCTGACGAGGGCAGCGCTGCAGACAACTCCAGAAAAGAAATGCTGCTCATCGATGAGGGCGGCCTACTCTTTGAGGTCAACTTTGCCTCAAGGCTGGACTGTGGAATCTTCCTAGACCACCGCGATACACGCGCAGAGATTCGTGAGCTCATGAAAAGTGCCGGACCTGCTAAGAGCTTCCTCAACCTCTTTGCCTACACAGGTACCGCTACCTGCTACGCAGCAGACGGTGGTGCACTTCACTCCACAACCGTTGACCTCTCCAAGCCTTCGCTCGAGTGGGCCAAGCGCAACATGAAGCGCAACGGTTTTGACGGAGAGGAGCACGAGTTTGTCCAGGCAGACGTCCTGTCTTGGATTACCGAGATGCGTCACACCAAAAACCGCTGGAACGTTATCTTCTGCGACGTCCCGACCTTCTCCAACTCATCGCGCATGAGGCAGAGCTCGTTTGATGTCCAGAGAGATCACGCTGAGCTCATCATTGGCATTTCTCGCCTTCTGACTCGCGGTGGCGTTGCCATTTTCTCGTGCAACCTGCGTACCTTTAAGCCAGATGTCGAGAAAATCCAGCGAACTGGCGTCGACATTGAAGACATAACAAGTGAAACTATTCCGGAGGACTTCTCAAGAAATCAGAAGATTCACCATGCATATAAAATCTCGAGAAAACCGCGGGAAAATGAGTAAATTTTTCCGCTTGCAGACAAAATAAGTACGTTTGTACATTCGTCTAGTTATAACTAGGTATATGGACTAACATATGATGACGAACTGTACTAATCATCTATTGAGAGGATTAATGGATGAATACAAGTAAAGCTGCATTTCATGCGCTTTTCTCTAAGGACAAAGCCAAGAAATCAACTGGCATTCCTCTAAGTGCTGGCATGGTACTTGTTACCCTTGGCATCGTCTACGGTGACATTGGCACTTCTCCAATGTACACCATGAAGGCAATTATCGCTGGTAATGGTGGACTTCTTACCATGAGCACCGATGTTGTTTTGGGTGCTCTGTCCCTCATTATCTGGACGCTGACACTCATTACAACCGTTAAATACGTCATGGTTGCAATGAAGGCAGACAACCACAATGAGGGCGGAATCTTTGCGCTCTACAGTTTGGTTAAAAAGTGCGCCAAATGGCTGATTATTCCTGCCATGATTGGTGGCGCAGCTCTTCTTGCTGACGGTATTTTGACCCCAGCTGTTACGGTAACCACCGCTATTGAGGGTTTGCGTACTATTCCTGCAGCTCATGCTATTATTGGTGATAATCAGCACATTGTTGTCATGATTACCATCATCATCCTCTGCACCCTCTTTGCCTTACAGAAGGCAGGTACTTCTACCATTGGTAAGGCCTTTGGCCCTGTCATGACGCTTTGGTTCTTGTTCTTGGGTGCCATGGGTGTTATGAACATGCTTGCTGACATTAGCGTTGTTCGAGCTCTTAACCCAGTCCGCGGCATTCTGTTCCTCTTTGATGGCAAGCTCAATGCAGCTGGTCTCATGGTTTTAGGTAGTGTCTTCCTTTGTACCACTGGTGCAGAAGCACTTTATTCTGACATGGGCCACGTTGGCAAGAGCAACATTTACGTAAGCTGGCCTTTTGTTAAGGTCTGCTTGATTCTGAACTACCTTGGACAAGGCGCGTGGATCATCACTAACCACACCAACGAGAGCTTCAACGCAATCAAAGACCTCAATCCTTTCTTTGAAATGCTTCCTGGTCAGCTTAGACCATTTGCCGTTATTCTCTCTGCGCTTGCTGCAATTATTGCCTCTCAGGCACTGATTACTGGCTCTTACTCCATTGTCTCTGAGGCAATTAAACTTGATCTTATGCCTCACATTAAGATTAACTACCCCTCCACAACAAAGGGCCAGATTTACATTCCACTTGTAAACAACATCATGTGGGTTGGCTGCATTGGCGTTGTACTTCTCTTCCAGAGCTCTGAGCACATGGAAGCAGCGTACGGTCTTGCAATTACCGTTACCATGCTCATGACCTCAATCCTGCTCTACACCTACCTGGCTGTTATCAGAAAGCGCCTATGGGCGGCCATTCCATTCATTCTTTTCTTTGGTGCTATCGAGGCTATGTTCTTCTTCTCAAGCCTTACCAAGTTCTTCCACGGCGGCTACTTTACCGTTCTTATGGCTACCGCAATCTTTGTTGTCATGTTTGTCTGGCGTCGCGGTACCGCTGTTGAGAGGACGCAGAGCGTTTATCTCCCCGTAGATAAATACATTGACCAGCTCCGTAGCTTGAGCCACGATGCGGACTATTCAACTCTCGCTGATAACCTGGTTTTTCTTACTAATGATTCATCCTTTGACAAGCTGGATCGAGACATCCTCTATTCCATCTTGGATAAGCGTCCAAAGCGTGCTAAGGCCTACTACTTTATTAACATCTCGCTGACAGACGATCCAAATACCCGTGAGTTTATCGTCAATGACTTTGGTACAGACTTCCTGTTCAAGATCACCCTGCGTCTTGGCTTTAGGGTAAACCAGCGTATTAACACCTATCTGTATCAGATTGTTGGTGACCTGATTAAGAACAATCAGCTTGCTCCACAGAATCACAAGTATTCCATTTACAAGGAGCACTCCGAGATTGGTGACTTTAGATTCTGTCTGCTACGTAAGGTACTAGCTCCAGAGACTGACATCAACGGTTTTGACGCTCGTTGCCTTGAGCTTAAATACTTTATTCGTCGCATCTGCGGATCTCCTGCTCGTTGGTATGGTCTTGAGAACTCCAACATTGTCTTTGAGTACGTTCCTCTGTTCTCCAAGGTTAAGCGCGGGCAGAAGCTTACTCGTATCACGCTTGATGACGCAGCTCAGACGGGTTCTATGCCACTTGTTGAGGCTCCTATGAAAGAGCGTATTGCAGAGATTGAGGAAGATGAGGACATCTTCGCAGAGGCTCTGCACAAGGAGCGCGTTGAAAACGCAGCTACCGTTGCAGACTATGTTGGTGGCGATACCGCTAGCTTCCGTCCTCTTAAGCTTGATGAAGAAGAGGTTGATGAAGATGTCTTTGAGGAGCAGCAGGACAGTAATCACTAATCTAGTGCCTAGTACTTTCTACTAGTTACAACAAAAGCCGGCAGATTGTATCTGTCGGCTTTTTCATTAACATCGTGTTGCGAAAATCTCTAAAGCGCTACTCCTTCAGCACCAAGTGCTTACTCCCCCAGTGCCCACGTTAAGAATCGCGAGAAACCCGCCTGATCGTTAGTGAGTGTGATATAGGTTGCTGCCTCAAAATCTTCACGACGAGCGTTGGCAACTGCTGTGCCCATTCCCGCCGCAGAAAGCATAGCAACATCATTAAGCGAATCGCCAAAAGCTGCAGCATTATCCGTTGAAATGCCAAGATGATTGCAAAGCCACTGAAGTGCAGCACCCTTAGAAGTCCCTTCAGCCAGGATTTCCATTCCCATGCTCATGGAAGCCGTGCCACTGAGCCCTTTTACCGAAGCTACAGCATCTGCTACAAGTGCCTGGTACTTCTCGCCTTCTGAAACAGACCAATAGGAACCAAGTCGCTCAATGGTAGTTACACTATCAATAAACTCCTCAACGCTTTGGTCAAAGGGAGTACGCGAGCGTTGCATAAATGCCGCATGATCTGCGGGAATACCCAGCTGAGAGATAAGATTGTGCCTTGAGCGCTCCAGATAAACGCCACCGTCTGCAAAAATATCAAAAGTGACAGGAAGATCTTTAAGCTTTTGATACAACTCAAGTGCCTGCTCCTTGGTAACAGTAGACTCGTGCAGTACCGTCTGTGTAGAAAGATCTCTGATAACGGCACCGTCACAAGAAACCACATACTTAGAAGCAGGATGATTCACAACCTCTTTTGGCAGCACGTTAAAAGCGCGACCAGAACAAGGCACAAAAGGTATACCTAACTCAGCCAGGCGATCCAACATTGTCATATTTTTGGCATCAAGAGATTTATCAGTATGCAAAAACGTCGCATCCATATCGGAAAAGACAATATCTACTTTCAGATTTGATACATCTTGATTTAGCCAAGACTGCTTTTGAGCAATGAGTTCTTCAGTTGAAAGCTCTGACAAAACACTACCCCTTTAAGGACGATACATAAACGTGAAGACCTCTTCACGCTGCATGTTAACCTGTACACCAAGCTTTTCTGAGACGGTATCAAGACGCTCTTTGAGGCTCAAGAAAGACTCGGCATCCTGAAGTTCAACCAGCATGGTCATGGTAAAAATACCAGATAGAATAGTCTGTGCAATATCTAAGATATTTGCATTTGATTCAGCCAAAGTGGTAGAAATTGCTGCAACAATTCCTGGAGCATCGCTGCCCAAAACAGTGACAACAGCGCGATTAGCGGATGTTTCTGAAGTCATATTTTCCCATCTCTTGAACGGATGGTTTAATTATAAGCTACGCTTTTCCAATTTCTACGCCATAGCGCGAACTAAACACCTTTTGAATCTCGTCAACGGTGCAATTAAGTGCCGTAATAAGCTCGTAAAGACCGCGATTACTGGCCATCTTAAAGATTCTCTCGTGAGAAACAGGTGGTTTCTTGTTGAGCGAACGCGCCTTATCAATACGAGCTCTAAATGTTTTAGCAATACTAATGGAGTCTTTACAAGAACCTTCTCTGATGGCATGTCTAAAGTGAGATTCTTCAAGAGAGGCGTTGTGGATGTGAAAGGTAATGAGTTCAATTTGAGGATACATATCAACAAGATTTGTAGCCTCATCACGCGTCATAAGATCGCGTAGTCTGAACTCTTGATCAAGAGGAAATACAATCTGAACAGGATGTTTTTGCCCAATAGGAGACAAAACGTAGGCCGGAGTAGGCTCCGAAACTACATTTTCAACAAGACATACGCCCTGACCTGGGTGAACGCAAAACTCGCCAAC
>CAUTGQ010000087.1:0-5386 GCA_963538075.1 uncultured Atopobiaceae bacterium | reverse complement strand
AGAGGTCAAGCTTGAAGAGCGTAGAGACGCTATGTACGCCGGCACACATATCAATACCACTGAAGACCGCGCAGTTCTCCATACAGCACTTCGTCGTCCTGCCTCTGAAGCAGGCACGCTTATTGTTGATGGTCAAGATGTTGTCGCCGATGTTCACCAGACTTTGAACAAGATGTATGCCTTCTGTGACCGAGTTCGCTCGGGAGAGTGGAAGGGTGTTTCTGGCAAGCCTATCAAGACTGTTGTAAGCATTGGTATTGGTGGCTCTGACCTTGGTCCTGTTATGGTTTACGAGGCCCTAAAGCCTTTTGCTGACGCCGGTATTACTGCTCGCTTTGTCTCCAACATTGACCCTGTTGACCTTGGCGAGAAAACCCAGGATCTTGATCCAGAAACAACCCTTTTCATTGTTGTTTCCAAGACCTTTACCACACTTGAAACACTTACCAATGCACGTTGTGCTCGTGCGTGGCTTTTAGAGAAGCTTGCTGAAAAGGGCATCATTGATGGCTCTGATTCTCAGAATGCAGAAGCTATTCGTAAGCATTTTGTTGCCGTTTCAACTGCGCTTGATTTGGTAGAAGACTTTGGCATCGATCCAGAAAACACCTTTGGTTTCTGGAACTGGGTTGGTGGCCGTTATTCGGTTGATTCTGCAGTTGGCCTTGTACTGGCAATTGTTTTTGGACCACAGCGTTTTGCAGAATTCCTTAGCGGCTTTAATGTAGTTGATGAATACTTCAAGAACACTCCATTGAGACAAAATGTTGTTGCTCTCATGGGTCTTTTAAACGTTTGGTACGTTAATTTCTTTGGCGCAGCATCTCATGCCGTACTTCCATACAGCCAGTACCTGCATAGATTCCCTGCGTATCTACAGCAGCTCACTATGGAGTCTAATGGCAAGTCTACTCGCTGGGATGGCAGTGCTGTTACGTCTAAGACGGGTGAGATTTTCTGGGGAGAGGCTGGAACTAATGGTCAACACGCGTTCTACCAGCTTATCCATCAGGGAACCCAGATTATTCCTGCTGACTTTATTGCGTTTGTAAATACTGCCTTTGCTACAAAAGATGCAGACCTTGATGTCCACGAGCTCTTCCTCTCCAATTTCTTTGCGCAGACCAAAGCGCTTGCTTTTGGCAAGACCGCTGATGAAGTCCGTGCTGAGGGAACGCCAGAGTGGATGGTTTCTGCACGCGTCTTTGAAGGAAATAGGCCAACTACTTCTATCTTTGGTAAAGAGCTTAATCCTCGTGCTATTGGTACGCTTATTGCACTCTACGAGCACATTACCTTTGTTGAAGGTGTTGTGTGGGGCATTGATTCCTTTGATCAGTGGGGCGTAGAGCTTGGTAAACAGCTTGCAAAGCAGATTTTCCCTGCAATTCATAACGACGAAGAACTAGCAAAACAAGACGCTTCCACTCAGTCTCTTGTTGATTTCTATCGCAGAAACAGAACATAACACGTTACATAACATAAAATTATTTTTTTATTTCATGTTAAGAAGGTCATCTTGTATGGCCTTCTTTCTTACTTTTAGAAATGTATTTCGAGGAGTGCTGAGCGGACATTTCTTTATCTAATATATGCAATATTGCTACTTTTATGTTCATATATGCAAAAAATTTCTGCATATTTATTTATGCTGTTAGAACGCCTGTTCATCTAAAAGAAACTGAATCAATTGAATTTTTTAAATAAAATTTAAAAAAATAATACATCAAGAATATTAAAAATTTGCGAATGCCAATAGCGCATGTATACCTTTGTGTTATAACGGCTAGGCAAGTGACACTTGGCTTGGAATGTAAGTTTTGATGCATAGCAATTTACATAACAGGCTGGAAATTTTGTATTGGCGTAGTACGGCTGTTAATACAGGCGAAGTACAGCCACAGTGGTGATGTCTGGAATGGAGCAGTAATGAAGTACCTTTTGCTCGTAAGTCATGGAACGTTTGCACCAGGTCTGCATAGCGTAATGGACATGCTGATGGGACCCAGAGAAAACATCTTGAGCTACAGCATGGAAGATGGCGTGGGAGCAGCTGAATATAGAGAGAATTTGTCAAAAGTTCTTGAGCCACTTACTGCTGACGACGAGGTTGTCGTTCTTGGTGACATTATCGGTGGTTCTCCACTTACTAATGCGCTTGATCTTCTCGCCAAAAAAGGCCTGCTTTCTCATACCGTGGCTTTTAGTGGCGCCAATCTTCCCATGGCAATTGGTGCTTTGATGGCTATCGATGATGGCCTAAGTGGTGAGGCTCTTGTGTCATCAATCCTGAACGAAGGAAAAAATGGCGTTAATCAGATCGTCTTAGCTCTTGAAGACGATGACGAGGAAGACCTTTAGTAATTACTGCAAGTACGCGTAGCTGCTTGCGTAAGAAATATGTTAGGAGAAAACATGATTTCATTTGTTCGTGTTGATGACCGCATGATTCATGGTCAGACAGTCACTCGTTGGGCCCTTGAGGTTCCTTGTGACGGAATCATTGCAGTTAATGATGCGGCTGCATCAAATCCTGTCCTTAAGTCTGCTTACAAGTCAGCAGCACCTGACAAGAAAGTATTTGTTTGGACATTTGATCACTTCAAAGAGAGCGCTCAGAAGGTTCTAGACAGCGATTCTCGTTATTTTCTTATTACTAAAAACCCAGTTGACATGAAGAAAATTCTTGTTGACTTTGGTTTTAAGCCAGGAATTAACACGGTCATTATCGGTCCTGGTAATGACCGTCCTGGTGCGGTAAAGCTGGGCAACAACCAGTCCTTTACTCAAGAAGAGGGACAGGCATTTGAGGATATAACCAAAGCTGGTTATACCGTTCAATTTGCTCTTCTTAAAGAAAAGGCAATTGGTGAGTGGCCTAAATTCCGCGAGAAGTTTGACGTAAAGTAGTATTCGGAAGGCGATTTTTATGGCAATTAATGCGTTTCAAGCTGCCCTTTTGGGTTTGTTTGCATGCCTTGCGTCACTACCTGGCATGGCTGGTACTACCGTAGGTAACTATACCCTCGGTCGTCCACTTGTTGCAGGTCTTGTCGTTGGTGTCATTCTTGGCGACGTCCAGACTGGCATTATTGTTGGTGCAGCAATCCAGTTGGTCTACATTGCACTCGTAACACCTGGTGGAACTGTTTCCGCTGACGTTCGTGCTGTTTCCTACATTGGTATTCCTCTAGCAATTCTTGCAATCAAGGCTTATGGTCTTGATCCAAGCTCTGTTGAGGCTGCATCTCAGGCAGCTGCTATTGGTGCAGCTGTTGGTACTCTTGGTACTGTTCTGTTCTACGGCACTGCTACCATGAACCTTGTATGGCAGGGTATTGGTTGGCGCGCAATGGAGAGCAAAGAGTGGGGTCGTATTAAGAAGACCATTCCAATGGTTGACTTTGTATTCCCTTGGGTTTCTCACATTATTTTCTCGTTCATTCCAACATTCTTCATTTGCATGGCTGGCGAGAGCATGGTTGGCATCATGAAGGAATACCTCCCTATGAACGGTATCCCAATGATGACCCTCTTCACCGTTGGTACCCTTCTTCCTACCGTTGGTGTTGCAATTTTGTGCAAGCAGGTTATTACCAAGCCTCTGGATTGGGTAACTTTTGCCTTTGGCTTTATCCTTGCTGGCGCACTTGGCCTGAACCTCATTGTCTCTGCAGTCGTAGCAGTCTTCTTTGCTGTTCTTAACTATCAGCTTCAGCAGGCAAAGAATGTTCGTTTGGCTGCTGCAACATCAGGCAATGTAAGCGCAGACGATGAAGAAGAGGAGGATATTTAATCATGGCTGAAAAGAAAACCATTTCTCAGAAAGCACGCAATAAGTCTTTCTTGAGCTGGATTTACGGCAATCTTACCTGCTTCTCTCAGGAGCACATGCAGACATTTGGTTACCTTGCATCCATGCTTCCAATCGTTGACGAGCTTTACGATACTGATGACCAAAAGGTTGAGGCACTTTCTACCTATACAACCTTCTTTAATACCGAGCCACAGATTGGTTCTATGGTTGTTGGCTTGACCGCTTCTCTTGAAGAGGCTCGCGCAAACGGCGAGGCAATCGACGACGAGACCATCAACGGTCTTCGTGCTGGTCTTATGGGCCCTCTTGCTGGTCTTGGTGACTCCATTATCGTTGGTACCTTTATTCCAATTCTTCTTGGAATTGCACTTGGCCTTTCTAAGGGCGGCTCCGTTCTTGGCCCACTGTTCTATGTTGTGGTCTGGAACCTCATTATGTACTTCGGCATGAAGTTTGCTTACGACCAGGGCTATAGCCTGGGTTCTTCTGCTGTTGAGGCACTTGTTGGTCCTGAGTCCGAGGCTCTCCGTAGCTCCATTGTTATGATTGGTACTATGGTCATTGGCTCTGTTGCTGCTACATGGATTAACGTCACCACTTCTCTGAATATTGCTGGTGTTGACATTCAGACAACACTTAATGGCATCTTCCCTAAGGTATTGAACCTTCTGTTTGTATACCTTTGCTGGTGGTTGATGACTAAGAAGAAGCTCAGCCCAACGGTTGTTATGCTTATTCTTGTTGTTGTAGCACTTGTTGGCGTTGTTATTGGCGTCTTCAACCCAGGTCTGTCTTACTAATTTTTTGCGCAAAATCCTGTCTGGCGCAGAAAAGACAAACGTAATAAAGTGGCATCGTCATACGGCGATGCCACTTTTGATTGAGAGTTTTTATGAGCAAGAAAAACTATGTAGGAGCAGCTTCTCATTCACACGAGGATAACCCTTTGGTTGTCGAGGCTCGTATGCAGACAAAAGCTCTTGGAACACTAAGCGTTTATAGAAGAGCCGCTTATTCTGGTATCGCAATTGGAGCATGGCTTATATATCTCAGCGTGTACGGAAGTCTCTCTACAAGTTCTATGGCAACGGCTGTGCTCGTGGGCGGCATAGTTCTTCTCGTCATATCTGTTCCTATAGCTGGAATTTTGCATGTAGGTATCTCAAGAGGAAAAAAGAACGTCGAGAAGATCATCAAAGCAATTGAAAAAAATTCGTCAAAAAATGCATAGAAGCGATACGATCTGTGCAAAGATTACTCTAATAGGGTAGAGTATCTACAGCGCATTGAGCGGGTGCGGATGACGTGACACCTCGAACCTGGTCAGGGTCGGGAGACAGCAGCCATAAGGGGTCACTCGCGGGCATCCGTTCCCACTCAATGCGCTTTTCTTAGGCGTATCGTGTGTTTGCCGCGACATTTGTCACGACGATTGGACTTCGATGGGTTTTGTAAACTACATCATTGAGCTGCTTAGAGATCCTCGTGCATTTATTGCTTCAATGATTGCCACTGGCCCTCTTGCTGCGTACGGTTTTGTTTTTCTGATTGTTTTTATTGAGACCGGCG
>CAUTGQ010000086.1:0-5420 GCA_963538075.1 uncultured Atopobiaceae bacterium | reverse complement strand
GCTTATTAGCGTGTGTACCTGCGGTATCAACGGCAATCATAAACTGATCCATGCAAATATTGCCCACCTGGCGGACACGATCTCCGCGCGTCAAAACGTCCATGCGGTTAGAAAGGCTGCGTGCAAGACCATCGGCGTAGCCGATAGGCACCGTAGCTACCTGGATGTTATTGCGAGGAACGCGCCACGTCATGCCGTAGCCAACGCCGTCTCCAACAGCTGGATACACCACGCGCGTCACACGACCGCGCACGCTCATAACGGGCTGCAGGTCAATGCGGGGAATGGTGAGCTTACTTGGGTGAAGTCCGTACAGACCAATGCCCACGCGGACCATATCAAACTGGATATCTTTATGCAGGATGGTACCAGGGGTATTATCAGCGTGAACCAAGCCCAGCTCATAGCCTGCGTTTTTGAGCGCGGTAACCGCTTCAATAAAGCGATTAACCTGCAGGTCAAAATCCCAGTTGTCGAGCACGTCGGCCGTAGCAAAATGCGTAAACGTGCCAGCACATTCAAGACCCCTGTGGAAATCGATAGAGCCACGCACCTCAAGAAGATCTTCTCGCCTGACGCCAATGCGGGTCATGCCGGTGTCAATGGCCAGGTGATAGCGACCAACCTTGTTAGCTGCGGCAGCAGCCTCGCCGTAGGCAAGCGCGAAGTCAACCGTGTAGACGGAAGGCATAATGTCAAAGCGGACGAGATCTGGAATGGAAGTGACTGGAGGCTCAGAAAGCACCAGAATGGGGTTATCAATGCCGGAACAGCGCAGCTCAACGCCCTCATCGACCGTTGCAACGGCAAACTGATCGGCACCCACAGACTGCATGGCTTTAGCGCACTGAGCAGCACCGTGACCGTATGCGTCAGCCTTGACCACACACATCATTTTGACACCGCGGTTAAGCTGGGCCTTAAACGCTTTTACGTTGTGGCGGACGGCAGAAAGATCAATCTCTATCCAAGCCCATCTATCCTGGGGATATGCCGACATCAGGCTCACCTACTCCGCAGCTTCTTCAAAGTCCGCCATAGGGAATGCAATCTGCTCCTCAAGTGCGTCGGAAGCAAGACCAATAACGTCGCAGATGTCGCCAGCCATAGCTCCGCGTACACCGAACTTCTCGGCAGCTAGCTGACCTGCGTATGCGTGAACCTCACAGGCAAGTGAGCAGAAGGTTGGCAGGTCATCAACTTGACCAGCAACCTGAGCCAAGCGGCCAGCAATAGTACCAGCAAGAACGTCGCCAGAGCCAGCGGTTGCCAGCGTAACGGGACCAGGCTTTGGCAGCACGGCCTTCTGAACGCCAACGCAGCCAGTAGCGGTGCCCTTAGCAACAATGACCAGCTCAGAGCCACCGTCTGCCCAAACAATCTTGCGAGCTGCCTCAAGCTGAGCCACCAGGCTTGCAGGAGGATTGTCTACCTGGTTGACCAGGCGACCAAGCTCGCGACGATGTGGCGTCATGATAAGCGGAGCAGTACGACGAGTAAGCTCAGGGAAATCTGGAAGGTTGTTATTGGTAAGGCGAGCAATGCAGTTGAGTGCGTCAGCGTCAACAATAACGGGCAGCTCAGAGTCAAGAAGTGCGGAGGTAACCTTAACGGTTCCGCCAGAAACGCGCATGCCAGGGCCAACCAGCGTAACGGTGCGCATGGCGGCAAGCTGCAGCACCAATGGAGCTGCTTCCTCGGTAAACACGCCCTCAGCGTCGCAAGGCAGACCAATAACAGGAACCTCTGGCAGCATCATCTGAACACAGCTGACAATGGCCTCAGGAACTGCCAGCGTAACGTAGCCAGCACCCGCGCGAGCAGCCGCCTTAGCAGCAAAAACAGCAGCTCCGGGGAAGCGGCTTGAGCCGCCAACCACCAGTACAGAGCCACGAGAGTACTTATCGCAGTCGTTAAGCTGGGCGGGAACGGAAGCCAGATAGTCTTCCAGGTCAACGCGCCAGGCAACAGGATCTGCCTCAACAACCAGGCGCTCGGTCTGCTCGGCCAGAGGAGCTACGACAATAGAGCCGCAAACGTCGCGACCTGCGTCTGCAATAAGGCCGGGCTTGAGCGCAATCATGGTAACGGTAACGTCAGCGACAACACACGCGCTTTCTACCTGGCCCTTCTGCGCAGAAAGGCCACTTGGAACGTCAACGGAAAGTACGCGAGCACCAGACTGATTCAGGCACTCAATCCAAATATCAAACGGAGCACGAACCTTGCCGTGGAAGCCGGTGCCCAGCATGCAATCAAGCACCACGTCAGCCGTTGCCAGCAGGTCAATCAGCTCCTGGCGAGAAGGGCCAACAAGCACGGAAACTCCCGCGCGAACGGCGCGCTGCGCCATCTGACGTGCAAGATCGCCGGAAATCTGATCAGGCTCAAGCGGAGTGACTACCTTAACGTTGCAGTTTCTAGAGCGCAGCGCTTCTGCTGCCACCCAGCCATCTCCACCGTTATTGCCAAGACCTACGAGGATGACAACGTTAGAGATGTCCCCTCCCATGCCAAGGGCCTCTTGAGCAGCAGCGTAACCTGCACGGTGCATGAGCTCGGAAACGCTCACGCCCACGCGTGTCAGCGCAATCTCTACACGCTTGATGTCCTCAACATTTAGTACCGGCTGCATAACTTACTCCTCGGATTTAACAACATCATCAAAGGTTGTCTCAATTATAGGTTCTTGCACGCGCTCAAGCTCATCCAACACAGAACGAGCTTCTTTGAACGAACGTGCCAGCTCTTGAGCAACATCTTCCTTTTGATCTATCTTGGGTTTTACGGCGTTGGTTACCGCAACCGCATTGGCTACCGCAACATCTCTGGTATACGAGATAGAAAGCGCAATCTCCTGCACGCCCTGCTCGGCCGCAATCTGTGCAGCCTTGCCCGCAAGACGAGCCTGTGGCCTGCCCAGCTGATCTCTTTCAACAGAAACATCCTGAAAACCAATACCAGACGAGAAACCCGTTCCTAAGGCTTTGAGCACGGCTTCTCTTGCTGCAAAGCGAGCAGCATAGTGCTCCGCAGGACGAGCAGTGCGCTCACAATACGCACGCTCGGCATCGGTGAACATACGGCGAATAAAGTGAGGGCGTCTCTCAATTGCCTGCTGCATGCGGGCAATCTCAAGCATATCTACACCTATTCCTGCCAGTGCCATCGTATCCCCTGGATCTATCTGCGCTTAAGCGCTGAGCCTATACTCCTCAAGAGCGTCGAGCACAATCTGATTTGCCTGTTGGCAGAGCTCATCGGTTGGAGCTTCTGCAAGAACGCGCACCAGAGGCTCTGTTCCGGAAGCGCGGACCAACACGCGACCATTGCCCTCAAGGAACTTCTCGGCAGCTGCAACTGCATCGTTGACCTTAGGAGACTGCATAGCAGCCTCTTTATCGGTGACGCGGACGTTAACCAACTGCTGTGGATATAGTGTAACGGGACGAGTCAGCTCAGAGAGTTTCTCGCGCTCTGCTCGTAAGACCTCCATAATACGGAGGCTGGTCAGGATACCGTCGCCGGTCTTAGCAAGATCGCCAAAGATGATGTGACCGCTCTGCTCGCCGCCCAGGCTGTACTCGTTCTCGTTCATGCAAGCGTAGACGTACTTATCGCCAACGTTGGTCTTCTCGTAAGAAAGGCCAGCGTCGTCGAAGGCTTTGAACAGGCCAAAGTTGCTCATAACGGTGGTGACCACGGTCTGCTTAGCCAGGCGACCATACTTGTTGAGGTAGGTGCCGCAGACGTAGAGGATCAGGTCTCCATCAACCACGTGACCGCGCTCGTCAACTGCCAGGCAGCGGTCAGCGTCGCCGTCGTAGGCAAAGCCCACGTCAAGACCGTTCTGAACCACAAAACGCTGTAGCTGGTCAATGTGAGTGGAGCCGCAATCAACGTTGATGTTGAGGCCGTTTGGTGCGTTGTTGATAACGTGAGTCTCGGCGCCCAGAGCGTCAAAAACAGGGCGAGCAACGCTAGAAGCTGCGCCGTTAGCGCAATCCAGGCCAATCTTCAGGCCCTGGAGGCTAAAGCCGCAGCTTGCAATAAGGCTGGAGATGTAGCGGTTGCGACCCTGCATGTAATCAACCGTGCGGCCAATGGCATCACCCGTTGCCAGAGGTACGTCAAACTCTCCGTCAATATAGGCCTCTACCTGCTCGAGGACGTCCTCGTCCATCTTGTAGCCCTCTTTGTTGACCAGCTTGATGCCGTTATCGGTGAATGGGTTGTGAGACGCGGTAATCATGACGCCGCAGTCAAAGGCACCGTCTACTACCTCGTAGCTAACGCCAGGAGTAGGAATAACGTGCAGCATGTACGCGTCAGCGCCGGAAGCAACCAGGCCCGAGACAAGCGCGGACTCAAACATATAGCTTGACCTGCGGGTATCCTTACCAATAATGATGCGAGCCTTGCGAGCCTGCTTAGCTCCGTAATACCAGCCAATGAAGCGGCCAATTTTATACGCGTGATCGACGTTCAGACCCTCGTTTGCGCGGCCTCTAAAGCCGTCGGTTCCAAAGTACTTCATAAGCGTCTCCTAGCTGCGAATGTAGTGTTGTCGGGTGGAGAGCAACGTGCGCGCGAAGCGCCAGCGAACTACTCGACAGGTGGGGCTTCTCGCCAAATGGCGAGAAGAACGTGCGGACTAAAACGGTTGCACAAATATGCAAAATGCAACCATTTAAAAGTATACAAAAAAGAGACCTGCCGATATACAACAGGTCTCTTTGTGAGGACTTTTTTGGGTCCAGCGGCCTTAGCGCTTGGAGAACTGAGGACGCTTACGAGCCTTCTTCAGACCGTACTTCTTACGCTCGACCGCACGAGAATCGCGGGTGAGGTAGCCGGCCTTCTTAAGGTCATCACGATACTCGCCAGCCTCGAGAAGAGCGCGAGCAATGCCCAGGCGAAGAGCGCCGGACTGGCCGTTGATGCCGCCGCCATCGCAGTTTGCGAGGACGTCGAAACGACCAAGAGTATCAGTAATGCGGAGAGGTGCGGTTGCGTTGTCTACGAGCTGCTGGCGACCAAAATACTGGACTGCCTCGCGGCCGTTAACGGTAACCTTACCAGTTCCAGGAACAAGACGAACACGAGCGACGGCCTCTTTACGACGGCCGGTGCCGGTGTAAACAGCGGTGTTATCTGCCATCGTTTAGCCCTCCAGCTCAATCTTGACGGGATTCTGTGCAGCATGTGGGTGCTCAGCGCCGGCGTAAACCTTAAGCTTCATACCCTGCTTGCGACCAAGAGTGGTCTTAGGAAGCATGCCCTTGACTGCGTGCTCAACAACACGCTCTGGGTGCTTCTCCATCTCTTCCTTGAAGGAAGTGATCTTCAAGCCACCAAGGTAGCCGGAGTGACGCCAATACTCCTTGTGGTCAGCCTTAACACCAGTAAGGACAACCTTG
>CAUTGQ010000085.1:0-5470 GCA_963538075.1 uncultured Atopobiaceae bacterium | reverse complement strand
TAGAAAAAGTGCCCACAGTATTGTGAGCACTTTTTCTACAGAACTTTGACTGAGGCAAAGGCTAAATTACCAGTTAAAAATCAGCCATACAAAAGACGCAAGAATCGCTATCATGCCGAGAACAACAATGATGAAGCCAATGCGCTGACCACGAGTTGTCTCTCGAAGGATTTTCTCGCCAGTAATAAGCTCTTTAAGGGTGAGCTGCTTGGTATTGATGTTAATTACCTGTTCGCCAACAGATTTTCTGAGTTGCTCAGTAATTTCTGGCGTTGCGTGAATCTCTTGAGCGTCATCAATGACTGACTGTGCTTCATCATGTTTATCTGCTGCCTCGTTAAAGAGCTCCTTGGCTGTCTTAATTTTCTCTTCAAGATCCTCTATATCTTTGCTCAGAATCCTCTGACGAGCATTAGCCTCAGCTACTACGGCGTCATATTCTTGCTGTTTCTGCTCATAATCTTTGCGAGCTGCATCAATAGAAGACTCTGAGGACTCCAGCGATTTGCCCTGGGTCCAGTAATGCGTTTGTGCCATCTCAAGTGAAGACTGGAAAGAGTTCTGTAGTTCCTCAACTTGCTTTTGGGCCTGCTCTGCACGAGCAAGCTCTGCCTTAAGGTCTTCCTCAATGCGAACAATTGCATCGTGGTTAGCAGCGGGGTCTGTCTTAAGACCAGCAAGCTCTTCTCTCAGAGAAAGCTGTCTTGCCTGGGAGTTTTCCAGTGCTTTATTTGCAGACGCTACAGCAGCATCGCGTTTCTCGGTAACTTCTTTAAGCTGAGCCTCAGCGTTTTTAACACCACGCTGTGCCTCAGAGATTGTCTTTGAGATATCATCCAACCTGCCTTTTGCTGTGGCAGCAACTTCTTTGTAAGGCTTAATCTTTGCTTCGTCGTCAACTTTTTGCTGTTCAAGCTTCTGAATAAGCTGGTTTTTCTTAACCGTGAGAAGATCCACTTGCGTAGATTGATCACTCATGACCTGAGCGGTCTCTGCAAAAATTTTCTCTTGCTCAGCAATAATCTGGTCAAATGAGCTCTGTACGTAATCTCTGTGTTCTAGGTCTTGCTTGTCTTTAGCAAGATGCTCCTGCATCTGTTTGAGCTCTTGCTTTGCAGAATTTGTCTCCTTAGCGGCGTTGTGGACTTCTTTGGTAGCCTGAAAACCTTCTGCAACAGCGGTTGTGGCGCTTTCAAACGCGCTGCTCACACCTTTTGCCACAACCTGAGTAGTGTCTTTGGCAATCTTTTGAATGTCCTGGGACTTGCTGACTTCAGGTGTGTTCTCAGACTCATTCTGTTCATCAGAAGTTACTGCTTGAGTATCTATTGTGTCCAATTCCTCAGTTTTTGAGTTTTGGATATCGTTTTCAGCCATGGTGAACCTCCTACAAGAGTTCCGACTTTTTATTTTTACCCTGTTTTTGAGCAAATCATAGTCTAATTTGGTTCTTTCTGGAAATAAGATTGGATATAATACGTTATGTTTTGTTACGATAGTAACGATTAATCGAGAATAACTCTCGAGTAGATTTTTGGTTTCCGGAAGGGGAGTCCACTTATGGTTTCAAAGCAGACTACTATCATCAATGCAACTGGTCTTCACGCTCGTCCAGCATCCGTCTTTGTTTCTGAGGCAAAGAAGTTTGAGAGCAACGTCACCATCAAGAATGTTGACAAGGACTCCGCACCAGTTAACGCTAAGTCCATCATGATGATTCTTGCTGCTGGCCTTGGTACTGGCACCAAGATTGAGATTGCATGTGACGGCGCTGACGAGCAGGCAGCTCTTGACGCTCTCATTGCTCTTGTTGACAACGGCTTCGGCGAGTAAGCTAACGGCTTACATAAAAGTGCACGTCAAGCCCGGCTTTGCCGGGCTTTTTTCAAAGAGAGGTTAGTATGACATTTGTTGCAACATGGCTTGTAACTACTGTTGCTACGTTGGTGGCCTGCACCTTAATTCCAGGTCTAACTATTGTGGGAGGCTCGTGGGCAGGACCTATTCTGTTCTCGTTAGTACTCGCAGCAGTCAATACGGGCATTAAGCCTGTTGTTAAGCTACTCTCATTGCCTATTAATGTGCTGACCCTAGGTATTTTCTCGCTCTTTATTAATGCTTTTATGCTTGAGCTTTCAAGTTTTATTTCTAGGAATTTGCTGCATGCAGGCGTTGCTATTGATTCTTTAGGCACCGCTATCCTGGGATCAATAGTTATTTCAATTGTCTCTTCAATTGTGATTAACCTTACTGGTCTGAAGAAGGAGAACCTTTCCTAAGTTCCTTCTGGGCTTTATCAAGCTTGGCAAAACTTTCCGAGATAGCAGAGGTAATTTGAGAGATTTGCGATGACTCGGTAATGTTTTCAATTAAAGATGTTGCAGATGCATTGACAAGCGAACTAAGGAGGTCAAAGAAGACCTCTTTGGTTTGCTTTTCTGTTTTAGTGAGTGCCGCAACAACAGGTTGTAAGTTTGCAGGTGAGCTAATAATGTCACTGAAATAGACTGCTCCGCCTGCCGAGAGGGCGTCAAAGAGCTCATTGGTAAAGTGCTCTCGATCAGAGAGGGGGAGTTCTTTATACCAGTTGCTAAATGCCTCATTAATCTTTTTACATTCAGGCTGGAAGTCGTCAGCAAACTCAAATGTGTTGCGCATAACCTGCCATGAAACGCCGTCATGTGCCAACATGCCCGTCTCAGAGCTTTTTACAATGAGCTTTGGAACAGCAGGATCATCAAAAATCATGCCGACTACGCTGAACTCAGGCAAAATACGGATGTATTTATCTCCAAGCACCTTGTGGGCTGTGGCGGGGAGAATTTCTGGACACATGTTAGGACCGTCATTGCTCCAGACGCGGTCAAACGTGCCAAGCAGTTCTTCAGGACAGACTGTCGCTGCGTATGCTGCAAGGTTGCCACCCTTAGAATGACCACCAACCATAACGTTTGCACAGGTATTACTATTTCCTTCTGCAAGGTGCTCTCGAATACGTTTCTCAAGATATAGGGCAGCTGATTTATCAGCGGATGTAACCTGGAAGCTGAGGTTGAGGTTTTCTCGCCAGCCAACGAGCGTGCCGTCAGTTCCTCTAAAAGAAACAAACATCTGTCCTGTAGGAAGATAGGCGGTAAATGCTGCAAACTGCAGGTTTTTCTCGACATTAATACGATCTACATAGCGGCCAAGTTCAATGTTGGCAAAGCGGGGAGCGTTAACCAGCGCCTCAAGGAAGGTTCCATCAACGCGAGAAAATCCTGTAATAAGAGATGGATCGTCATTGAGTTTCTTCAGCATTTTGGCGCAAGCGTCACCAAGTTGAACGCGTTTCTCGCTCCGCTCAGAAGGAACGACCCCACCAAATCCCAGATAGGAAAGAATTGAGAGAATCAGGTTATCGACGTTGTTAAAAGGGTCATTCTCAAACGTCAGATCGCCGCGCCAGTGTAGATAGTCAACGACATTTGCCATGATGCCTCTTTCCTGCTGGTACTTTTCGTATACTAAGCATAGAGGAAGTTTGATTGATTTGGGGAGAAGCCCGTGGAAAAAGCTACAGTTTCTTCAAAAGCAGTTACTGTTAAGAAGCGCTTTGTTTTTGCAGATGTTCTTACCATTTTGGCAGGTATTGCTGTTGTTATGCTACATACCTCGCTTAACGTTTTTTCTCTTGCGCACACTAAAACATGGGCCTTCTCTTTAGCTCTGCAAGCTGCGTTTATTTACGCGGTACCCATCTTTTTTATGCTGAGTGGTATGAATCTGCTTGGGTATAGAAGCAAATACTCCACAAAGACATTTTTTATGAAGCGTGCTAGAAAGACGCTGATGGCTCTTATTTTTGGCAGCCTAGCGGTGTATCTGATGTACGTGCTTTTTCCTACAAAGTTTTGGGGTGCAGAAGAAGTTGCGGCAAGCGCTGGTGTTGCCGATTTTGTAAAGCGCTTTCTAACCAATAACGTTAACAGCACTCTTTGGTTCATCTATACCATTTTGTATCTGTATCTTTTGACACCTGTGCTTTCTTTGGTAGTTCAAAAGAAAGAAACCCTGCTCTATGTTATGGCACTTACGCTCTTTGTGAGCTTTGGATTGCCGCTACTTGAGTTCATTGGCGTTCGTGGTGTTTACTTTGATCAGCTGTTTAGATGGGCTGCGTTTAACAGCGATGGTCTTTTCTACTATCTGCTGGGATATTTCGTTAAGACGTATTACGACGAGCTTCCAAAATTTACTAAAAACAATCTTGTGCTTGCTGTAATTTTCTTGCTTTCATCTGCGGCTATGTTTGGCTGGGGACTTATTGCTAACAACTTTGGAACTCCACTGACGCCAGAAATGACGTATCAGAGCTATCCTATTACTATTAGAAACTTCCTCTGTTTAGCACAGGCCGCATCTTTGTTCCTGTTTGTGCTGAACCTTGAGCCAAAGTTGCAGGAGCTTTCCGATGCTGCAAAGAAGCGCATCAGCACGGTATCTGCTGGTGTTTTAGGAGTCTATCTGTTCCAGATTCCTGTCATTAACTTTTTGGGGCTTAGACTTAGCCGATTCCCATACAGCTTGCTTGGAAATGCTTTTGTACGAGGCATCTTTGTCTTTGTAGTCACACTTGTTGTAGTTATGGTGTTCCAGTGGCTGATGAGACAGGTCAAACAGAAATTTTCTGCTAAATAGTTTTTGCTATGTCATCTAAGAAATTGAGTTGATATTAGAAATAATTTTAATATCAGATAAAATATGGTTTATATAAACTGAAGGAGTACAGAGATGAGCTCTTTTACGTTTTTTAAACATAAAAATTTTTCTAATAACGCGTCCGAAAATATAATAAAAACGTCACATCTTCGCACGTTCAATCCCACTAGAATACTGGGCTTTTGTTTGCTTAGTTTAATCTTTGGATTTCCTTTTCCGGTGATTTTAATTTCTAGTGATGATGTTTATTGCAATGTGCCATTGGTGTCGTTTGTGATGTGCATTTTTGTTGCTTGTGTCTTTGATAAGGCTTATCGCATTCTTAATGACGGGACAGTTCAAAGGATAATTAAAAGTCTATGTTTGTGCCTTGTTATTTGGTTGTTCTCGGTTCTATTTATTTACTGTATAGCGTATATAGAATTGGGTTTAGGTGGAAAAATTGTCAATACAGGTATAGGTCTTTTCGTATTTATCTGCCTTAGTCGGATTGTGATTCGTTAATTAATAGACCTGCATAAAAATTTGAACTGCCTCCCATTTCTTATGTCCAAGAAATGGGAGGCAGTTCATATGCGGGTGATTATGATTCTGCAGCGTGTTAGCGTCGGCTTTTAGGCCTGGCGCACAAAATAGCGCAGCTTTGGTAGGTTCTGCCGAAGAATCGACATGTTCTTAATCAAGATAGCCAGGCAGCTAGAGGTCGTACTGCTTGATATGCATATCTATGCATAAACTTCATCTAATATGCTTAAACATGAATAGAGAA
>CAUTGQ010000084.1:0-5627 GCA_963538075.1 uncultured Atopobiaceae bacterium | reverse complement strand
CTGATCAAGCTTGGCTGCAAGCGCTTTGGTCAACTCTTCTGAAGTTCCAACAGCAACACGAGAATCAACGGAGTTAACTTCTACCTCTGGAGTAGATTCTTTAGCGCAACCGCGGACGCAGCTTGACACAATAAAGACCAGCAAAAGCGCTGCGATAACCGCTAGTCCAATAACAATGTAGGTTCTTGTACGAGAATCAATGCGATGCAGCAGCGACTGCCTCTTAAAAAGAATGGCCTGCGAACCAAGGGTATTTCTTTTGCGATGTCTTGCTTGCCTATCAGAAAAACCGCCATCACGAGAAGGACGGCCATTTTGCGGAGGACGACGACGCATCGCAGAGTCTCCGTGGGAGCTTTGTTTTCTGTCAGGTGAATCATTCAGGGGCATGGTGGCCTCCAAGCCGTAAAAATAGTTTCACTCATGATGAATCATACGGCGAGAAGTGCATAAATACTTTTAGAAAACGGTGAATGCAATATTCCGACCGACGAGCGGGTAATTTACACCGTTTAGCGGTTTGGCGTGCGCATAAGGGTTGATTAAGTATATTCTTTTACTCACTATCATTTGTTTTCAAAAGTTAGTGAGCCGCATAAAGAAAGAAGGCGTCGTGAAGCATAGAAATGCTCGACAGGACGTGATTCGTGAGCTTGTTCGCAGCGAGTCAATCCGTACGCAGCGCGATCTTGTTGACATGCTTAAAGATCGTGGTTTTGCCTGTACTCAAGCAACCGTTTCTCGTGATACAGCAGAAATGGATTTGCAAAAGCTTCCCGAGGGCGCCTATGTGCTTTCTGAAGATATGCATTTGCAGAAAATGCTCTCTGAGTTTGTGGTTGGGGCTACAGCAGCAGAGAATCTTATTGTGATTCGATGCCATCCGGGCACTGCATCAGCCGTTGCGTTTGCCCTTGATGACGTTGAGCTTGACCACGTTGTTGGCACCGTTGCCGGCGACGATACCGTTTTGATGATTGTGGATAAAACTGCGCATGCTGCAGATGTGGTACGCATCATTACGCAGCTTGGCAACGTAGACAACATTTTCTAAACATAAAGCCTTTGGCGAGAAACCCGTCAAAGTACAAGTCTTACAAAAAAAGGAGTCTGCATAGTGCAGACTCCTTTTTGCTGTAGATAAACCAGAGGTTTATGGAGTACCTGTTCCTGTTCCAGTACCTGTTCCGGTACCTGTTCCGGTACCCGTGCCAGTGCCCGTACCGGTACCTGGTGTGGCTGGAGTGGTAGGAGTGGTAGGAGTAGTGGTGGTATCGTCCTCTTCCTCCTCGTCGGTAGTCTCCTCCTCTTCCTCTTCGTCGTCATCTTTCTCATTTTGCTTAGCATTAGCGGAGCCACCAACAAATTTCCAGTAACTATTAGGCTTGTAAGCAATAGTTTCAGTGGTCTTTGGGAACTCAGCGCGAGCAACGCCAGAGAGAGCTGCGTTCATGTAGTACGCCCATACGTACTGTGCAGTAACAAAGGTAGAGGACTCTCCGCCGCCGATAATAACAGGGTCACGACTATCTGGATATCCACACCAAGCTACGGTTGCAAGCTGTGGGGTATAGGCGCAGAACCAAAGGTCCTCGGAGTTATCGGAAGTACCCGTCTTACCTGCAACTGGTTGGTTGAAGGTCTTCAGGTTGTAGGCATAGCGACCAGTACCAGAGGTAAGAACGCCGCTCAGAACATCGGTAGCAGCTGCAGCAACAGCAGGACTAATTGCCTGAACTGGGTTGTCTTTGTGCTCGTAGATAACGTTGCCATTACGGTCTTCAATGCGCGTAATTGCAACAGCATCACGACGAACACCGCCTGCAGCAAGGGTTGCAAATGCGGTGCACTGCTCAATAGGGGTTACGCCCTGAGAACCAAGAGTGGTAGACAGGTATGGCTGTAGCTGAGTGCGAATACCCATGGCATAGCACGTCTGAAGGATCTTATCGATACCAATAGCTTCAGCAACCTGTGCGTAAACAGTGTTGGACGAGTAAACCGTACCTTGACGCAGGGTAATTGCACCGTAGCTGTAGTTGCCAGCGTTTTTAACCAACCAGGTTGGCGTAATTTGCATAGGGGAGTTGCCGTTAAGAACAATCTCTGGGTTCATACCCTCAGAAAGGGCTGCTACCAGCGTATACATCTTAAAACTGGAGCCCATCTGACGGTTACTACTGGTTGCAATGTTGTACTGACTCTTTGAGTAATCCTGTCCACCAACCATTGCTTTAATGTAGCCAGTTTGAGGATCAATGGAAACTAAAGCAGCGCCCAGGCGAGGGTTGCCAAGCTCAGCAATACGCCTTCTAGCAGCCTCATCAGCATCTTTCTGGAGGTCAGGATCAAGTGTAGTATAAACACGCAATCCACCCTGGAGAATAGTATCGCTATCAAAGTCTTCCTGAAGCAGGCTACGAATGTAGTCAGTCCAGTAAGGGAACTGGCCAATGTTGTCGGTCAAAGTACCAGGGTTAAGTACTAAGTCCTCTGCAACAGCTTCATCGTACTGCTCCTGTGTAATATCTCCCGCGCGAAGCATGCGCTCAAGAACGGTATTACGCCTTTCTCTTGCTGCCTCTGGATTAACAGTTGGGTCATAGGCAGAAGGAGCATTTGGAAGGCCAGCAAGCGTTGCAGCCTCAGCAAGAGTCAAATCACTTGCATGCTTGTTAAAGTAGATAATACTTGCAGCTTCAATACCGTAAGCACCATTACCGTAGTAAATGGTGTTGAGGTACATATTAAGAATCTGGTCCTTAGTAAACTTTTTCTCCATCTGAATAGAGATGTAAGCCTCGCGGACCTTACGCTTCAAAGAGCGCTCAAACTGCTCGTTAGAAAGAACAGTGTTACGAACAAGCTGCTGCGTAATAGTGGAAGCACCTTCGCCGCCACCAAACAGCGAGCCAACAGATGCGCGGACAATACCCCAGGGGTCAATACCGCTGTGGGAATAGAAGCGCTTATCCTCAGTATCAATGGTGCCCTGAATAACATAAGGAGAAATCTGATCCAAGGTAACTGAGCGGCGCTGCTGCAGATAGAAGTCTGCAATGTCGTTGCCCTTAGAGTCATAAACGCGGGTAGGCTCTGCTACCAGGTAGGCATCAGCAGAGTTGTAATCTGGCAGGTCCTCGAGCCATGAAGAAACAGCTGCACCCAAAGAAAGAGCAAGTGCAAGCGCGAGAAGAGCCATAAAGCCAAAGAATCCGGCAATGCCAAAACCTACGGCATGTGTGTTTGCGTGTTTACGTGCACGACGGGTTCTAATACCCATTGAGCCTCCTTGTCATAGCTCTCACTATTATAGTCTGATATTTATGTTTCAGTGAATAAAGAGTTACAACTCTGTTGTATTCTGATAGATAACATTTTGAATTGATACTATTTGTAGCAGAAACTATATGGTTTAACAGGCTTGCGTTGAGAGGATACAGAGTGCTTTCAGTAGAAGAACAGCTCCGTGTTATTACTTCAGGAACTATGCAGATTGTTCCTTTGGACGGTCTAAAAGAAAAACTCAAGAAGGGCACTCCTCTTAATATTAAGCTTGGCGTTGATCCAACAAGTCCTGATTTGCATCTGGGACACGCGGTTCCTCTACGCAAGATGCGCCAGTTCCAGGACCTTGGCCATAATGTCACCTTGATTATTGGTAGCGGCACTGCGCTGATCGGAGACCCTTCCGGACGCGATTCTACCCGTCCTCCTCTCACTGCAGAGCAGGTAGATGCAAACGCAGAGACCTATGTTAACCAGGCAATGAAGATTCTTGATCCAGAAAGAACCACTGTTGTTCATAACGGTGACTGGATTAAGCCTATGAATCTTGAGACCATGCTTGGTCTTATGAGTAAGTTCACCATTGCTCGTATTCTTGAGCGAGAAGACTTCTCTAATCGTTATCACAACCAGCAGCCAATTGCACTTCACGAGTTCATTTATCCCGTGCTTCAGGCGTACGATTCAGTTGTTATCAAGGCAGATGTAGAAATGGGCGGAAACGACCAGATCTTCAACTTGCTTGCTGGCCGCGATCTTATGCGTGATATGGACATGGAGCCTCAGATTGCGCTTACTATGCCTTTGCTTGTAGGTACTGATGGCACTAAGAAGATGAGTAAGTCTTACGGCAACTACATTGGACTGACTGATGAGCCAAACGATATGTTTGGTAAGGTCATGTCAATTACTGACGAGATTATTCCAATGTATTATCGTCTCTGCTCTACGCTCTCTATTGATGAGCTTGATGCAATCGATAAGAGCTTTGAGGATGGTACTGCTGATCCTTACCAGCTCAAGCGTGCTCTTGGTAGAAATATTGTTGACCTCTACCATGGTGAGGGAGAAGGCCTTAAGGCTCAGGCAGCTTTTGATGCTCAGTTCAAGAACAATGAGGTTCCTGATGACGTCAAAGAATTTGCCATCTCCCTTGAAGCAGATGAAGATGGCCTCATCTACCTACCAAAGATTTTGGTGGAGGTAGAAATTGCTTCAAGTAACGGAGAGGCTCGCCGTCTCATTGATGGCGGTGGTATCAAGATTAACCAGAAGCCTCTTCCTGCAAAGACGTATAAGGTTGAGCCATCGGTTCTTGAGAAAGCTCTTCTCCAGGCAGGCAAAAAGCGCTGGGCTCAGCTCATCTAGTTGGTAATGGCCACTAAATAAAGGGTATACGCATGTGGGAGCAATTTGTTCTTGTTCTTATAGTTACAACAGCAATTGTTTTTGTTCCAGGATATCTGGGTGCTCGTTTATCAGGCGGTAAACGAGCACTTTCACTTGCCGTGGCTGGTCCCTTAAGCGTCGTTTTTTATATTGTTGCGGGCATTGCAATGTATCCTCTTGGCCTCAAGGGACTTATCCCGCTTTTTGCTCTTGCGGCATGTTTTCTCGCCCTTATTGCAGCAACTCGCTTTGGCTCAGAGAGACTTTTACATAAAAAGATACAGTCCTCTTTGGCGCTCTCTTTACCAGGAGTCTGCATTGTCATTTGTCTTGGCGCGTTAGCTGCAAGTTATGTGTTCTATCGAGGTCTTGGCAACCCAAATAACTTCTTGCAATATGACGATAACTACACTCATATCTCTTACATCAACAGAATTATTCAAACAGGTGTTTTTTCGACTTTTAGAGCATCTGTTTATGACGGCTTGCCACTTTCTACGCCACAGCCTTTCTCAGGATCTTGGTATTACCCCTTGGCATTTCACAGTTTTGCTTCAGTAGTTACACTGCTTACTCATTGCTCAATTGGAATGGCAGAAAACGCTGTCAATGTGGTGTGGACTAGCTTAGTGTATCCATTGGGACTGTTTGCACTTGTTTCAAAGATTTTTGGAAAGAAAATCCAAACAGCAGTACTTGCACCATTTGCAGCATTTGCCAACATGGCATTTCCTATCCGAATGCTCACAATCCATGGTCCTTTTCCAAATATGCTTTCCTTCTGCTGTGTTCCTATAGCAGCGTATTTGTTTGTGCAGCTCCTTGATTCGATTACGCAATTGTCTTCTCATAAACATGGCGAGAAACCCCAGAAGGCTTCAGATATCTTCATGCTCATTTCGGTACTTTTGGGAATTGTTTTTTGCCATCCAAATGGTGTATTTTTCTGG
>CAUTGQ010000083.1:0-5639 GCA_963538075.1 uncultured Atopobiaceae bacterium | reverse complement strand
CAAATGGAGCATATTTAAGAGAAGAGTAATCACCTGAGGTTTTAGTTACTTGGGTAAGCACTGCCTTGGAACCGTCAGAGCCCTCAATGGTCATCTGGCCTGAGGAATCAACGGTTGCTGTATAGCTTCCGGCGTTGCCAGCAAGGGTAATAGTAAGCTTTCCATCGGCATCAGCGGTCCAGGTAAAGGGCTTCTGAGCACCGAAACGGATGAATAGTCCGGTGCCGTCGTCGGAAAAGTCATAGCCGTAAATAGCCTGGAATGTGTCTCTTGCTGTTGGATAGACACTCTCGGGAATCTCGCCTTTCTTTGGATCACTAATAGACTTTGCTTCCCAAACGCCCACAAACGGAGCGAGCGCAGCCTTCTTCTCTTCTGCTTCCTTCTGAGCTGCAATTTCTTCAGCCGAAGGCCCACCAATGTTAGGAGTGCAAGCTGTAAACATAACGCCAGCAGAGAGCGCCAAGGCAAGCGCAAGAACTGGCAGTATTTTACGTTTTTTCATCAAGTGTCCTTTCAATGGTAGTAATCAACCTGAAGATATGCGTTCTTTTGTTACTCAGACTTAGGAGGGATATTTAGGTCAAGCTGTACTTTCTCCCTTTCCGAAACAGGTGTATAGGTTGTTCCGTTATTGTAACCAATAGAAACCGTGGCTTTTGGATTGGAAAGTGCCACAAGAGATCCAGGTGTCTGCGAGACATTAGGAACGAACAAATAGAACTTCTCACCAGGTTGTAAGGAGGCTTGACCAAAGGCATTCAGAGGACCAACTCGATCTCCAAGAGAGAACTCTCCGTAAAATGAGTCAGGACACTTGTTGATAATCTCAAATACGTAACCTTCTTGAGAGCTTCCCGGTACCTGAGCGATAGCATACAGACTCATATACAGCTTATCTGTATCGATAAGAACTTTATTGACCTCTCGAGTTATTTCAAAATTTTTAAACTTGAGATCGTTATACCTAACCATGGTTGGTAGGGTACCTTTATTGGTAAGTTGGTCAAATGGCTGATAGGTAGCACTTGCATAGTCTCCAGCAGTAGTTGAAATCTGCTTAAGCTCGGCGTCAGTCTCATCGTCGCCTGTGCCCTTGAGCCTTAACCTGCCAGTCTCAGCGTCAATCTGTCCCGTAAAAGATCCCGCAGTTCCCTCAAGGGTAACTGTAATCTTTCCTTCTGCATCAACAGTCCAGGTAAAAGGCTTCATTATGCCAAAGCGAGTAAACAGACCAGTTCCATCCTCAGCAAAGCTGAAAGCATAAATTGCATGGAACTGCTCTTTATAATCATCGTAGGCTTCTCCCTCCCTCAGGTTTCCTAGTCCGGGTTCAAAGATGTCATAGGCTTCCCAAACACCTACGATCTGACCAGCAGACTTTTTGTTTCCTGCGGGACTGTTATCCCCTGATGAGCAGGCACTAAGCACTGCACTTACGGAAAGCACCAGTGCAAGCAGACATCCTAACAGCATTTGACGCTTTTTCATAAGACCTTCTTCCATACGTGCAGCGATATAAAACTAACTCTTAACTGTTACTTGCTCGGTCCAGTAGGCAAATCAAATGTCACGGTCTTCTCGTCATTATGAAGGGCGCCATCGCTAGAGTGGTCATACTCAAGAGTGCCTTTTACATCCGTGACTTCAGAAAGTGACTTATCTCTACGTTGGTCATTAAGAACATATTCATAGACTCTCTCACCTGGCTCTAACACGTTAAATCCATAAGCCCAATAGCCATCGGTTGGATCTTGAATAGTAAATTGATAGCCGGTTGTATAAGGAGTTCTATTAATAACCTCAAAGACATAGCCTTCAAAACCCTTGAGGTCTTTAAGGGAAGCGATGCCAATAAGCCTTACATAGAGTTCATCGGTATCAACAATGACCTGATCAAGCTCAGTGGTGATAGTAAAGCGTAGTTTAGTTTCATGCGATGACTTGTTTTTAGAAATATTGCCTGTTCCTGTTAATGGATTAAAAGGCTCATATCTAATATGAGAATAATCACCTGAGGTTGTGCTTACCCGAGTAAGGATAGCTTTAGAACCATCAGAGCCCTCAACGGTCATCTGACCTGAGGAATCAACGCTTGCTGTATAGCTTCCGGCATTACCTGCAAGGGTGATAGTAAGCTTTCCATCGGCATCAACAGACCAGGTAAAGGGCTTCTGAGCGCCGAAGCGAACAAACAAACCAGTGCCATCGTCAGAGAAGTCATAACCATAAATTGCTAGATAAACATCTCTAACATCTTTGTACATGTCTTCAGTGACTGTACCATTTTTTTCATCCTCAATTGACTTGGCTTCCCAAATGCCTACATAAGGAGCAAGAGCAGCTTTCTTCTCTTCTGCTTCCTTCTGAGCTGCAATCTCTTCAGGTGATGGTAAGCCAAAGTTAAAATTACACGCAGTAAATACAACACCTGATGAAAGTGCAAGGACCAATGCACAAGTCAGTGCTAGTTGGCGTCTTTTCATTAAGCATCCTTTCGATAGGTGGGGTGCAAAATTAAAAAATTTAAGACCGTACTATCCAATATGTTACAATAAATCTCTCAAATAGGATAATTCTTTTATCCTGAACGGTTCTACCAGCTAAAAGGAGGACGATTTATGTCGCTTCCAACTCCACCAGAAGCACCACAAAAACCCGCTCAAAAACAGGAAATTCCAGGTAACGTTTATCTTTACGATAAAAACGACACCTCCCCAATTCCTCTTACTTACGATGTAATTGATTTTGGTAAACCTCAGGGAGGCGCTAGTCCTCTTGTTGGTTGGGCAACTGGTGCATTTTTTGCTGTTGGCGGCCTCTGGAATTTCTTTAATTTAAATGGTGAGGGTACCATCTTTGCAGGAATTCTTTTGTGTGCCATTGGTGGCCTACTTATTGCAGCCGGTTTCTTTATGAATGGCTATAGCATTATTGCTAATGCTAATGGATTCAGGTCTGGAACAGCCAATAGCGGAGAAGTTACCGAGTGGCCTGTTGATCGTGGTTACTTTACTGTTAAAGTCCGCGTTGGCGCTAACAAGACAGCTCGCATGGCCATGAACAGTGCAACTCTAACTATTACTAGACCAGATAACCTTCCTCTTTCTGTTCAGCAGGTTACTTTCACAGGTTCTAACACTGCTGAACTTAAGCAGCGCTGTGAAGTACAGGCCGACCGCATCTGGAACTGGGCTGTTGCAAAGGGATATATTTTTTAGAGTGTCCTAAATGCTCGACTAACCGCGAGCCACAAATTGCTAAAAAGAATGCTCCTAGGAACTTTGAACTGCCTCCTATTTCTCGTGTCCAAGAAATGGGAGGCAGTTTATATGCGGGTGATTATGATTCTGCAGCGTGTTAGCGTCGGCTTTTAGGCCTGGCGCACATAACAGTGTGGTTTTGGTAGGTTCTGCCGAAGAATCGACATGTTCTTAATCAAGATAGCAGGCAGCTAGGCGGTCGCACTACCTGATATGCATCTCTATGCATAAACTTCATCTAATATGCTGGAAAATGAATAGAGATATATAAGAAATTTAACCATCGGTAAATTTCTTATCTAAAGAACACATCTATGTCAGATAATCTGTCCAATTGAGAGCATATTACACACCTAATGAAGATATTCTGCGTGCCTTGGCTATTTTCAGTGTCATGTATACGTCTTTTTAACAGATTATCTGACTTAGGTGTGTTTTGAACTGCCTCCTATTTCTTATGTCCAAGAAATGGGAGGCAGTTCACTTCTGTTTCTAGGAGCGTTTTGTTCTAGTTAAACTTTTGCTGCAGTTTACTGCTGCATCCTCTTGCGGAGACCAAGCGCAACAAGAGTAGTGCCGGCTGCTGCGACAACCCCTGCTACAGAACTTGCGTCGCCCGTGTTAGGCAGAACGCTCTTCTCGCGCCTTGGTGCTGGCTGCTGAGTTGTATCAGAAGCTGGAGCAACTGGTGCAGGCGCTGGCTGAGGTTCTGGCTCAGAAGCAGGTTCTGGCTGAGGCTGAGGTTCAGAACCTGGCGTCCAAAGCGGAGCAAAAAAGTAATAGTAAGTTGTAGTGTCATCACGCAGGTCATCAGTAACGGACCACGAAGAGATATCAGCAAAATTCACGTGGACAAATCCGTTAGCATCAACGGTATAAGGCGCTGACTGGTCTGGAGTAGCGTTATCTCTTTGCTCATTTGAAAATATTTCTGACGAATAACCCACTAGTCTGTACCCATCACGATGAATATTTCCATCAAAAGAAAAACTTTTATGATCATCTGAAATTGTTGCAGGAATATACCAGTGTCCATTGTATTGAGTACCCTCAGCACCGACAACAAGGTTAATTCTAGTATTCCAACCAACTTCAGGATCATAAAAACGAACAATAGTTGCGCCATCATCATCTGTATTAGTGGTGCTAGTTGCTGCCTCACTTGTAGTGCTCGCTTCGGTTGTAGCGGTTGCTTCAGTCGTTGAAGTCGCCTCAGTTGTAGCAGTGGACTCTGTTGTTGAAGTAACTTCAGTTGAAGTTGCCGCCTCGGTCGTAGTGGTGGCCTCAGTTGTAGCGTTTGTCCCTGCTACTTCAGCGTTCTCCGCAAAAGCAAGCGTTGAAAACACTGGCGAGAAAACCAATACACCTGCAAGAATACCGGAAAGAATAAAGAGCTTTGTATTGTTATAAAAATGCTTTGACATAAGAATTTGTTTCTACTAGAAAGCAGCTTACTACTGCATTTTCTTGCGGAGACCAAGTGCAACAAGAGTAGTGCCAGCTGCTGCAACAACGCCTGCTACAGAGCTTGCGTCACCGGTGTTAGGCAGAACGCTTTTCTCGCGCCTTGGTAGTGACTGCTGGACTGAATCGGACGCAGGTGCAACTGGTGTAAGCGCTGGCTCTGGTTCTGGCTGAGGCTCTGGTTCTGGCTCTGGCTCAGGATTTGGTGCCCATAAGGTAGTTAGATGATAGAGACTCGTAATAGTGTTTGTATCAATATTGTCGGTAATGCTCCAGGCAACAATATCATCCAAATTCATATGAACATTGCCACTCTCATCGATAGTATATGGTTTCGACATATCTGGTGTTGCATTGTTCACTTCCTCTTGCGAAAAATAACCTGTTGAAAAACCTACCAGTGTGTATCCCTCACGCTGAACATTGCTGCTAAAAGAAACACTCTTAAAATCATCTGAAATAGTTGGTGGAATATAATCTTTTCCGTTATAAGTGCCGCCATCTGTTGAGACTGAAACGTGGATTTCACGCATTATGCCATCGGAACCCATATAAGATCCAACAGCCTCTGCATCACTGTCGTCATCTGTAGCTGTAGCAACAGCAGTTGCTTCAGTTGTTGTAGTTGTCTCGGTTGTAGCAGCCGCCTCGGTCGTGGCAGCAGTCTCTGTTGTGGAGCTTACCTCAGCTACCTCAGTACCTTCAGCAAGGGCAAGAGAAGAAAGCACTGGCGAGAAAACCAGCACGGTTGCCATAATGCCTGCAATTGCGAGCAGCTTTACGTTGTTGCGCAAATACTTTGACATTTCATATTCCTTAACTCGCGTATTTCAAGAAAAACTATTGTTTTTCTTTTTTGAACATATTTCAACGGATTGGTAAGTATATATGAAAAGAAATCGCAGGTAAACT